>JAKAFS010000093.1 GCA_021817825.1 Deltaproteobacteria bacterium
GGTACGTCCCGCGGACGGGATGAGCGACAGGGAAGTGCTGAGGACCTTCCTTGCATCCAAGGATTTTGCCTACCGGAATCAATTCGCTTTCTTCGATGTCCCCGCGGGAGAGTACCACCTGTCGATCGCAGCGGACGGCTGCGAACCTTATGCGACAACCGTCAAGGTTCATCCCGGCGAATTTATTCCGCCATCGCCGTTCAGGCTGATCATCAAGTAGACCTTCAGGAGCCGGAAAAGTTTTCCGTCCGTGAAAGAGGTATTCTCATCCGCCCCCAAAGGATCAACGACCACTTCCTGTTTTCCGGTCAGTTCTCCATTGACATCCAAGATCGCCTTGCCCTATAGTTCCTCCACGGAAATTCGCTGTTTGATCGGATATCCGGCATGGTTTCGATCGGCGGTGCGAGGATCGGGAAATCCTTCGGCGACGACTTTCGACAGATCCGGGAGATCGGCGCCGCTGCATGTTACGGTGCCGGAACAGGAATCTGGTGTGGTTCGGGGTCAAGCGGGCAATGACAGCCCTGAATCCGGTTCGGCCGTTTGAAACCCGTTCCAATCAATCCGTTTGGAGATGACCTTATGATGCACGCCGCCATTCCGCCCTTTGCCAGGGGGCTTCGTCTGCTTTTCCCGTTGCTGCTCACTGCCATGACGACTGCGTCCTGCGGCGGGGGAAGCGATGCACCTTACACCTATACGATCAACCAGATGACCCCCTTCATTGAACAGCAGATGCAGGACGATGCCGTGACCGGCCTGGCGATCGCCCTTGTCGATGACCAGCGGGTCGTCTGGGAGCGGGGATTCGGCTATGCGGATGCCGCCGGCAACGTTCCTGCGACCCAGGACACTCTGTTCGAAATCGGTTCCAACTCGAAGACCTTCACCGCCTCGCTTGTCATGCAGCTCGCGGAGGCCGGTCAACTGAAGATCGACGATCCGGTCACCAGGCATCTGCCCGGGTTTTCGATAGGACAGCCCCTGGGCTCCTTCCCCTCCCCCGGCGGCCCGATTACCATCCGGACCATGATGAACCACCACGCGGGCATCCCCGGGGACCTGCTGAACGGCGCCTTCACGGGGAGCGTCACCTACCCCGATTACAACGCCCGGCTCATGGCCACCCTCGCGGGTGAATACGCCGATTATCCCACCGATTTCCTTCTCGCCTATTCCAATACCGCGATTTCGCTTCTGTCGAATGTCGTTGCCGCCGCCTCGGGCCAGAGCTTCAAAACGCGCAGCCAGCGGTTCTTCACCGACATGGGAATGGACCACTCTACGTTCTACCGGGAAAGCGCGACCGCGCCCCCGAACCAGTCCAAGGGATACGTCCTCGGTGAGGAGTACGGGCGCTTCTACTGCAACATCGAACCGGCGGGTTCGATCCTCTCCAGCGCCTCGGACATGGCCAAGTATCTGAAGATGGTCATGGCGGGCGGGATGGGAGAGCGGGGCCGCGTGCTGAAGAACGACACACTTGATGCCATGCTCACCCGGACGAACGGCTCGGTGGCGCTGGATTACGATACCAGCGTCGGCCTCGGCTGGTTCCTCAGCGATCCGGAGATGGCCTACGCGGGCCGCCTTTGCTGGCACAACGGCGGGACGATCCTGATGATGAGCCACATGGAGATCCTGCGGGACCACAAACTGGCGGTGATGGTGATGACCAACTCGATGACCGGCGGGGGAGTCGCCGAGCGGGTGGCAAAAAAAGCGCTGAAGCTCGCCCTTGAAGAAAAGGCGGGTATCAGGCCCCCGGAGCCGCCCGCCCCCGTGTACTCTCCGATCGTCACCTGGACGAACGAGCAACTGGACGCTGTCGCGGGGGTCTATGTCACCGGGTGGGGATACGACCTCCTCAGCAGGGTCGCCGGAGGCCTGCAATGGACCAGCGGGGCGGGATTGGCCGCGGAGGATTCCGAGTCGCTGCCCGGCGGAACCCCACGGTTCTCCCTGAACCCGCTGACCCGGAAACCGGCTGCGGGGGCCGATGCAGGCGGAGGCGTCCAAAAGCTGATCCCCCGCGCGAACGGCTGGTTTTCCCTTGCCGACTCCCAGCAGAACCAGTATGAGTTCAAGGAAGTCGAGGGGAGGCGGGTGATGATCGTCCATGCCGGCGGCCGCACCAGCCTGCGGGGGGAGCGGTACGCTTCGCCTGCGGCGCTGCCCCCGTCCTGGCTGGCACGGGTCGGACGGTATTCCCTGCTCAACCTCGATCCGAACGACGCCTCCCGGTATCTCCCCGAGGCTTACCGGTTGCTCAGCTCCGGCATGGAGCTCAAGACAAAGGACGGTCTCCTCATCATGGAGTGGACGGCCGGTGCCCAGACGGGACAACAGTACATCATCCATCCCTCGACCGGCAGCCTGGGCTACGTGCGCGGTCTGGGCCGCAACTTGGGCGGCTCGGTCCAGGTGATCAATACGGCTGCAGGAGAACAGATCCAGTTCCTGGGGCTGAGGTACGCAAAACAGTAGAAAACGGTACAGCGCCGCCGCTGTTTGTGTTCCCGGCAGAAGCGATTCCCCGCTTGGTGAGATAAACAAAAGCCCGGACACAGGGACTGCCGGGCTTTTTTGATGGACTCTGCGGGCGCCTCGCCCGCCGGGGGGATTACCCCATGCGGCGCTTGAGTTCCCCGGCAATCGTATCGAGAAACTGGTCGGTGGTTTCCCATTTCTGGCCCTTGCCGACGATCAGTGCCAGGTCTTTGGTCATGTGGCCGGCCTCGACCGATTCGATGCAGACCCGCTCCAGGATCTCCGTGAATCTGACCACTTCGGGTGTGCCGTCCAGCTCGCCGCGCCTCTTCAGGCCGCGTGTCCAGGCGAAGATTGACGCGATCGGATTGGTTGAGGTCTCCTGCCCCGCCTGGTAAGCGCGGTAGTGACGCGTTACCGTACCGTGGGCGGCCTCGGCCTCGAATGTCCTGCCGTCCGGGCTCATCAGTACGGAGGTCATCAGACCCAGCGAGCCGTAGCCCTGGGCCACGGCATCAGACTCATTGTCCCCGTCGTAATTTTTGCAGGCCCAGAGGTAGCCGCCGCTCCACTTGAGGTTGGAGGCGATCATGTCGTCTATGAGACGGTGTTCGTAGGTGAGGCCGGCGGCCTTGAATTTATCCGCGAATTCGGCGTTGAAGATCTCCTCGAACAGGTTCTTGAACCGGCCGTCGTAAACCTTGAGGATCGTGTTTTTGGTCGAGAGATAGACCGGGTAGTTACGGGCCAGGGCGTAAGTGAAGCAGGCGCGGGCGAAGCCTCTGATCGACTCATCCGTATTGTACATCGCCATCACCGGGCCGGAGCCGGTTGCCTTGAAAACCTCTTTTTCGATCACCGGGCCGCCGCCATCCGGGACAAAGGTCAGTTTCACCGTCCCTTTGCCGGGAAAGAGGAATTCGCTGGCTTTATACTGGTCGCCGAAGGCGTGGCGCGCTATGACGATTGGCTTGTTCCAGTGGGGAACCAGCCGCGGTACATTCCTGCAGACGATCGGCTCGCGGAAGATCGTGCCGTCCAGGATGTTGCGGATGGTGCCGTTCGGGCTGCGCAGCATTTCGGGCGAGCCGAATTCCTTGACGCGTGTTTCGTCGTGCGTGATCGTCGCGCACTTCACGCCGACTCCGTATTTCTTCGTGGCGTTGGCCGCGTCGATGGTGATCTGATCCCCGGTGGCGTCCCGTTTCTGGATGCTGAGATCGTAATACTTCAGGTCGATCGTGAGGTACGGGTAAAGCAGTTTTTCCTTGATCTTGGCCCAGATGATCCGGGTCATCTCATCGCCGTCCATCTCGACGACGGGATTTGCGACTTTGATTTTTGCCATGTCTCTCCTCGATGATTTCAGATTTTTCAATGCGGCGGTTTTATGCGTCGTCATTCGATCGCGACCGTCCGGTGGTCCTTATCCGTGCAGTGGGATCGTATACCCGATTTGCTGTGAATGCACAAGCGGTATCGGGGCATTGGACCATCGCTTTTCGGGCCATTCGCCCGGTGCTGCTTCATGCGTTCATCCCTGTGTGGACAGCTTTCGGTCCAGCGCTGCCCTGATTTTTGCCAGGAACTGCCTTGTCGTCAACCACGACGTTCCGCCTGTCAGTGTTGCCAGGTCTTTCGTCATGTCGCCCGCCTCGACCGTGTCGGTGCACGCCTGTTCGAGGGCGGCGGCGAACGCCTGCACGCCGGGCGTGCCGTCGAACAGGCCCCGGTAATACACCGCGCGCGTCCAGGCGAAGATCGAGGCGACGGGGTTGGTCGAGGTCTCCCGGCCGGCCTGGTGTTCGCGGAAGTGGCGGGTGATCGTCCCGTGCGCCGCCTCGGTGAGGACCGTCTTTCCGTCCGGCGTCAGGAGCATCGACGCCATCAGCCCCAGCGACCCGAAGCCCGCGGCCACCACATCCGACAGGATGTCTCCGTCGTAGTTCTTGCAGGCCCAGACGAAACCGCCCGAAGACTTGATCGCGAATGCGGCCAGCTCGTCCACCATCCGGTGTTCGTAGTGGATCCCTCCGGCCTCGAAACGCTCCCGGAACCGGGTGTCGTAAACGTCCTGAAAGATGTTCTTGAACAGGCCGTCGTAGTGTTCCAGTTCCGTGTTCTTGGTCCCCAGATAGACCGGGTATCCCCGCTGCAGGCCGAAGTTCATGCAGGAAAGCGCAAAGCCGCGGACGGATTCCTCCGTGTTGAAGATCCCCAGGGCGGCCCCGGCCCCGGCAATGTCGCAGACCTCGATTTCGACGGGCTTGCTCCCGTCATGGGGGATCTGCCGCAACAGGACCTTGCTGCCCCCCGGCGGCAGGTCGAAATCGGCGCCCCCGAAAAGGTCGCCGAAGCCGTGACGGGCCACAACGATCGGCTCCGTCCAGCCGGGGACCAGCCGGGGGATGTTTTTCATCACGATGGGTTGACGGAAAAGCGTCCCGCCGATCAGATTGCGGGTCCCGCTGTTGGGCGATTTCCAAGCCTTTTTGAGGCCGTATTCCTTCACCCGTGCCTGGTCGGGATTGATCGCGGCGCACTTGGCGCCGACGCGGTATTTCTTGATCGCCTCGACGGCGTCGAGAACGACCTGGTTCTCGGTCCTGTCGCGGTTCAGGAGATGATAGTCGAAATAGACCAGATCGATATCCAGATAGGGCAGGATCAGCTCCTCCCGGATCCAACCCCAGATCACCCGGGCCATTTCATCGCCGTCGAGCTCGACGACGGGATTTTTCACTTTGATTTTTCCCATCTTTTTCTCCATCCTTGAATTTAAAGGGTATCGCCACCCTTTATCACTTTTTTTGTTGCATGCGGTATTGCCGGAAATAGGGCATCGCTATCGAGAGCACGAGCATGATCCAGAGTACGTTTCCGACGGTCGAGGAGAAGAGGATAAGGATATCCCCCTGCGAAATCCGCAGGGCGCGCATCAGATAGGTCTCAAAGAGCGGGCCGAGGATCACCCCGATCAGGATGGCCGTGACGTGGTAGTCGGTCTTGCGCGCGACATATCCGAGGATGCCGAACGCCAGCGCCAGGCCCATGTCAAAGAGGTAGGCGCGCGGCGCGTAAGCCCCGACGATCGTAAAGCCGGCAATGATGGCGGCCAGATACTGGGTCGGGATCAGTGTCACCCGGGCCATGTAACGGGCCAGCGGAATGATCGTAAAGATCATGAAAATGTAGGCCACGACCATCGCCACGAAAACCCCATAGGCGAGCGCGGGGTTCTGGAGGAAAAGCCGCGGTCCGAGCACTATGCCGTGATACTGCAGGACGATCATCATGACGGCCGCCGTGCTCCCCCCGGGGACGCCGATCGCCATCAGCGGGACAAGGGTCCCCGAGGTGACCCCGTTGTTGGCCGATTCAGGTGCAAGCACGCCTTCCGGAATCCCGGTGCCGAAAAGCTCGGGGGTCTTGGAGAAGGTGCGGGCCTGCTGATAGGCGACAAAGGCCGCGATGCTCGCCCCGGCCCCGGGAATGATCCCGATGATGAGACCGACGAAACCGGTCCAGACGATCAGCCACCAGTGCCGGACGGTGAGCGTCAACCCCTCGATGGTGTCGGCCCAGTTGGATTGGGCTGCCCGCTCCTGCCCCTCTTTGGTCAGGATGGTCTTTTCCTCGAGCATCGCCAGGGCCTCGGAGATGGCGAAAAGCCCGATCAGCGCGGGGACCAGGGGCACCCCGTCGTATAGTTCGAGGAATCCGAAGGTCGCCCGCGGTGTGGAATAGATGTTGTCGGCGCCGATGGCCCCGATCAACAGGCCCAGAAAACCGGCGATCAATCCCTTCAGCATATCCTTGGCGGCGATCACCGCGATCAAGGCCAGCCCGAACAGGATGATCACCACCATCTCGACGCTGCGCACGTAGTAGCTGAGCCGGACGAGGTAGGGGAGGGCCACGACGACGGCGATGGAGGTGATCAGCCCGCCGAAGACCGAGGAGGTGAAGCTCAGGACGAGCGCCTGCTGTGCCTGCCCCTTTTTCGCCATCGCATACCCATCGATGGTCGTCGCGGCGGCGCCGCCGGTGCCGGGGATATTGACGAGAATGGCGGGAATGCCGCCGCCCAGGTGTGTGGCGCAGTACAGCGAAGCCATGAAGACCAGAGCCAACTCGACCTTCATTGCCAAGGTGAGGGGTAGGAGCATGACCAGCACATTCTGGGCGTTGAATCCGGGAACGGCCCCGACGATGGTTCCCAGGATCACCGCCGGGATGATGATCCACCACCATCCGAAGGCCATGTAAATCAACTTCAGCAAGAGCTCGGTATCCCAACCCATTTCAGTCCCTTTCTTCTCAGAAAATGCGAGCCAGGAGGTGCTCGACCGGTCCGTGCGGGAAACGCGTATCGAGTAAGGCGATAAACAGCACGTAGCCGCCCGCGGCCATGGAAAGGGCCGTCGCAAGGATGGGCCGCGGTTTCCGTACGCCCAGGATGAGCAGAGAAGCGCCCATGAAAAGAAAAAGGCCCAGCGTGAATCCGAGGTAAGGGAGGGTGGCGATGAAGACGATGATGGCGGCTGTCAATCCCCAGCGTTTCCCCTGGAATTCCAGCGGATAGAGAAGTTTGTCCATCCCCAGCGTCGCCTCTCCCCGTTTCACCTGAAGGGCCGTCCTGATGAGAAAGACCGCGACCAGGAGGATCAGAAGCACCCCGATCGCCAGGCCGTCCGCCTTGGCCTCCCAGTTGAGCTCCCAGACAGTGCTGTAGTAGTAGATGGTGAAAGCGACGGCGAGCGCCGGTATGATGAGATCGGCGCCGACCGCCTGTCGCTTTGGATTCCGGTTGTCCGGTTTGGCTGTCATTTTTTATTCCTTCCCTGCCCTATGGGCGGTACTCCGCCGCCCATAGGGGCTCACTGTCCGGCGGAATGTTCCGCGCTGCACACTCCGTGCATATATCCCTGCCTCGGGGGCAGGATGCTATTTTTTCTTGGCTGTCAATATGCTCTTGTACTTCCGGGCGAGATCGACCATCGCCAGGGCGTACTCGGTGCAGACCGAACGGTCCCCATATTCGATCGTCTCGAAGGGGGCTCCGGTCTTGAGATACCCCTCCTTGTAAGCCGGATCGGCGAAGACCTGCTTGGCCGTCTTGTTGAGCTTCTCGAACCGGTCCGGATATTTTTGGATCACCTCCGTGTGGATGGCCCAGGACCGTGATGAATAGAGGTCGGGGATCTTCGTCCCGAACACCTTGTTCACCGGCGGGGCGTTTCCCGAGAGTTTGGCGAGCTTGTTGACCTTATTGAAGACGGTCAGGATACGGAAACTGTCGCCCATGCTGATGGGATTGGCCGTTGGGAGGACACCGCAGTCCGCCTCACCGTTGAGGACGGCGACGTTGGTGGGATTGCCGCCACCGTAGGGTATCAGGTTGAACCTGGCCCCGGTGGCCTCGCCAAGGGCCAGTACGCCGATGGATGCAGGGTGGGGAAGGCGGCTGGTTGCCGTGGTAATGGCCCGTTTTTTACCCTCGGCCACCACATCCTCGATGGTCCGGAACGGGCTGGCTTTCCGCACATAGAGACAGCTGTCGTCGATGTCGATCCGGCAGAAATAGACGAGGTCGTCCGGAAATTTGTATTTGGGATTCTGGAGGGCGTACATGATCATTTCGGCGCCCATATTACCGAAAAGGAGGTTGTAAGCGTCCCGGTCCTTTCGTCCGACATAGGTTTCGTATCCCACCTGCCCCGCCGCACCCGGGAAGAAGTCGTATTCGAAACCGACTCCGAGCGATTTCTTCCAGATGTCGCTGAATGTGCGGGCCAGCCGGTCCGCACTGCCTCCCTGGCCCGTGGGAATCACCACCTTGATCGTCCGGTCCGGATAGGCCGCAAAGGCCTCGCGCAGGGGGAGCCCCCAAAGCGCCCCGGCGCCCGCCACCGCGACGGACCCCTTGATGAATTGCCGACGTGTCAATCCCTTGGAATCGTTTGTCATGAGCCACCTCCGTATTCTCTAAACTTGATCATAACCTGTCTCTCACATGAAAAAGTGATTAAAACCTTGGTGCCTGTTTGTCAAGGCGTATTTCGCCATTTATCAGGAGGCCGCAGGCCGTACTGCTGAAGCCTTTTACGGCCGGATGGCCCTGTAACAATCCGGGCGAACGCCTTTGCCGCCGGAGTGACATCCGCCCGGTACCAGAGCGAATAGGTCGTGGCAAGGTCGAACTCCCCGGGGAAGGGGCCGACCAGCGCCGAGGGGTTGGCTTGCACGATTTCGCTGATCTGCGTGACGCCGAGGTCCGCTTCGCCGGCGAGGATCAGGTGCATCGTCTCGATGCCGTCTTTTGCGAGCCGGGACTTTTTGAGGACCTCATTCCGGATACCGAGTATGTCGATCACCTCAAGGAAGTGTCTGCCGATCGTGGCGCCGCGCGCCGGGTCGGAAAATGCGATGCGCGGCGCGGCAAGGAGCGCGGCTTTGAGTTTTCCCGGCGTCGAAATATCCGGTTTTTGCCGACCGGGCGCACTCGCAAAACCGCCCACCGTATCGCCAATGGTTTCCGTTATACCATCTGTCAGTTTTCCGGTTTTTTCCGCATTGCCGATGCGTGTTTGAGAGGTGATCAGAAAGGTCGCGCCGTCGTCAGACTCAAAGAGCTGCTCCACGGCGCCGGCGGTGTCGAAAACCAGCGCAATCCTTCTGCCGGAGGCCTTTTCGAATTCAGCGGCGATTTCGATGAGGGGTGCTTTCACACCGGCCGCGGCATACAGGCGGATGTCTTCCTGGAGGTCGACAGCCGGGTCGGGGGAAGAACGCGCACCCGGGGATTGTTTCAAAGAGACAGGGTTGATGGGTGGAACATCTTCCATAGTGAATCTCCTCACTCTGCAGAAAACCGCCGTGACGCGGAGGCATGGGAAGACTATATGCCGACTGTCTTCAGCTGCGGTTCGGGATAGCGGTTTCCTGCGGTGACGCCGAGGGGGAAAGCGTTTCCGAGCGTATCGATCTCTTCGTCCGAGAGGGTGATGTCCAGCGTTGCGACGTTCTGTTCGAGGTAGCTGCGGCGTTTGGTCCCGGGGATCGGCACGATATCGCTGCCCTGCGCGTGCAGCCACGCCAGCGCGACCTGTGCGGGCGTGCATTTCCTGCGGGTGGCGATTTTCTCGATCGGATCGAGCAGCTCCAGGTTGCGCCTGAAATTATCCGGGTTGAAACGCGGGTGGTCGTGCCGTCGGTCTTTCGGCAACAGCGTGTCGAGGCTTTTGATGGTGGCGGTCAGGAACCCTCGGCCGAGCGGCGCGTATGCCATGTAACCGATCCCGAGCTCCCGGCACGCCGGCAGCACACTCTTCTCCGCATCCCGGCTCCAAAGCGAATATTCTGTTTCGAGGGCAACGATCGGATGCACCTGATGTGCCCGACGTATCGTCCGTGGTCCCGCCTCCGATAAGGCGAGATAACGCACCTTCCCCTGCTCGACGAGACGCTTCATCGCTCCGACGGTATCCTCGATCGGGACCGTTGGATCGACGCGATGCAGACCATAGATGTCGATCACGTCGACTCCGAGGCGTCTGAGTGAGGCGTTGCAGGCCCGGGGGACATAGTCGGGATGGCCGCCGGTCAAACCGGGTGTGTTGACGCCGGCCAGCCGGAGATTGCCGAATTTCGTCGCGATCAACGCGCTGCTCCGCTTGCCTTTCAAGGCACGACCCACCAGTTCCTCATTCACACCGGCTCCGTAAGCGTCGGATGTGACGATGAGATTGACGCCGAGGTCCAGCGCCCGATGGATGGTCGCGATCGATTCTGCGTCATCGGGCTCGCCGTAGCTGATCGACATGCCCATGCAACCCAGGCCTTGCGCCGAGACCAGCGGTCCGTTTGTACCGAGTTTGCGTAGCTGCATTTTTCCCTCCTGTTCGCTGCCCCTGTCCGGATCCGTCACTGAATCGCCGGCCGGGAGGCGGCCCTTTGCGGGCAGAGTCAGACCCCGCGCCTACAGAAAAAGAGTGTATGATGCGGTCTATGCGGTCAACCCTCTTGGCTCCCGCAGGTGTTGTTGCCGGTAGCCGATTTTATGATGTGGACCTGAACTGTGTGCTAAGGCTTAGCAGTTGAATTTGGGGTTGTCAATAAAATTATTTCTATGGAATTTATCGATGGTGCCGTGGAGATTCACACGTGGATATTTGCATAAAATGTTAATGATAACAAATTTATATATCTTGCCCCCGAACAGGGATCAATAAATATCTTGACTGCAAATATCCTATAGGATATAGCATCCCCAACGATGGATTCGTACAACAATCAGGGCGCAAAAAATGATGACAATCGCCTCTAAAACCAAAAATGTGGCCGTCTATGACAAACTGCGCCAGGGCATTATCAAGGGGAAATTGAAGCCCGGACAGAAAGTGGTTATGGGCGAGCTTGCGAAGGCGTTCGGGATGAGCGAGACCCCGGTCCGGGAAGCGATCCGAAGACTGGAGAGCGAAGGGTATATCGATTTTACACCCCATATGGGCGCCATTGTTACCAAAATCGACGAAAGGGAACTGGTCGAAATCTACCTTATCCGGATTGCGCTGGAGGAACTGGCGACAAAGCTTGCCGGCCCGCATATCGTGGATAAGGATATCGATTTTCTGAACCGGAAGAACGACGAAATGGAGGCGGCGATCCGGCAGGGCCGATACGAAAATCTCGCGGCGATGAACAAGGCCTTTCATTTGAGAATTTACAAAGCGGCGCCGTTTCCCAGGCTTTACAAGATGATCTGCGATCTTTGGGACACGTTCGAACGCTGGCCGAGCGTTTTTTCGTATGTGCCGGAGCGGGCCGCCGCGTCCGTGGAGGAGCATAAGCGGATCATCCGGGCGCTCAAGGAAGGGGATACGGATCAGGCCGATCGCCTGATCAAAGAGCAGAAGGAGCGGACAATGGAAGCGCTGCAGAAATATATGGTGCAATGCTATTGACCGCTCATTTTGTCGGTTCCGGGGCTGGTCCTTGATACTACGTTTTATGCCGGCATATTAGGACATCGGCATGTTGCCCTTGCTGTATACCGGCGGCCTTATAAAGATGGCGGGTACACGGGGAAGAATCGGAATGTCATATCAAAAACAGGAGGAGAAAATGAGAAACAAAGCAAGAGTAGCGGTAGCGGTTGCCCTTCTTGTCAGTCTGTTCATCGGGCTTCCAGTGGTTGACGCCCAGACCAGGACAAAAATAAAGTACGGTCTGGGAGATGTCCTCACCACGGATGACCTGCAGCTCCTGATTGCAGTGGAGAGGGCGAAGGCGCGCGGGGTGGATGTGGAAGTGATCCCGCTCAAGAGTGAAGAATTGGCGACCCAGGCGGTGATCAACGGTCAGGTCGATATGGGACAGGGCACGCCCTATGCGGCGATTCAGAAGGTCAATGTTCCCGTCCGGTTTATCTATCAGCTCTATGCGCTGCAGTTTTTCCCGGTCGTGAACAAGGAGTTTTACAAGAGTTGGAAAGATCTGGACGGCCAGGAGATCACCGTGCACGCCCGTGGATCGGGAACCGAGGCGATCATGAACCTGATGGCCAAGCAGCACGGGATCAAGTACAAGAACATCAGTTTTGTGCCCGGTTCGCAAGTGCGCGCCATAGGGCTGCTCCGCGGGAATATCAAGGCCTCGATTTTGGACAGCACCAACTGGAACTTCGTTCAGAAGGAAGCCCCCGGCAAGTTCATGGTTTTGCCGATGGGTTCTGTGAGCGCCAGCGACGAGTCGATCTTTGCCACGAAGGCATTCCTGGACAAAAACAGGGATGCCGTGAACATCTTCGTTGAGGAACTGCTCAGGGTCAACCGCGAGATCAATGCCAATCCCAAGAGTGTGGCGGCGGAACGCAAGAAGCTTGGGCTCATGAAGGATCTTCCCGCGAAATTGGAAGGGGAGATCACCCCCTATTTCGAGGATGCGGCCAAGAACGGGATCTTCTCGGAAAACGGCGGCGGCGAGGCGGCTGCAAAGAGCGACCTTGAGTTCTACACGCTCTCCGGTCAGCTCAAGGGAGACAACCTGAAGATCGAGGATTTCTGGGATATGGGGCCGCTGAAGGCCGCCTACTCCAAGATGGGATTCAAGAAATAGTAAGTATTTCCTTATACTTAAGCGGGTGCCTGAATATGGATGTACAAAACAATGACGGCCGGCGGAAAGGCCGCCGGCTTCTGCGGCTGTTTGCCTCTTTCGCCTTTTTCTTCGGTGTCTGGGAACTGGTAGGCCGCTGGCCGCTCAGTGCCGCGTTTCCGCCGTTCAGCCTGACCTTTCTGGCCTTTTTCCGAATGCTCTGGGACGGCAGTTTATTGAACGCGTACCTCTCCACCCTGCAGCCGCTGCTGATCGGATTTGCGATCTGCGGAGTCATCGGCGTCGGCTTCGGGATCTGGATGGGGCTTTCCCGTGCTATGGAGTGGTGCAGCCTGCCGGTCTTCGTGATCCTCCAGGCGGCGCCCATGGCCGCCGTGATACCGCTGATCACCTATGTCTATGGTATCGGGCTGACCTCGAAGGTCCTGGCGGTGGCGGTCCTTGCCACGCCGCTGGTTGTCATGAATTCATATAAGGGCATCCGCAACACCAATCCTTCCCTGATCCAGATGTGCCGTTCTCTTCAGGGGACGAAGACGCAGGTGGTTCTAAAGATCATTCTGCCGTACGCGGCCGGAATGGTGTTTACGGGACTCAGGATGGGTCTGGCGATGGGGTTCGTCGGCGTGGTGATCGCCGAACTGCTCATTACACCCACGGGGATCGGCGATTTGATCACCTACCACGCTTCGGTGGCGGATTATCCGGAAATGTTTGCGGCCGTCTCTTCGATCATTTTTCTTGCCGCGGTTACGATCAATGCACTGGAGAGGATTCAGCGCAAGCTGTTTCCTCCGGAGTTACAAGGATAATAAACTATGTCTGTGGACTCGATTGTTACATTGAAGGATGTTGGAAAGATTTACGATACGGGCGTTGAGGCGCTCAAGGGCGTCAATTTCGAGTTCCCCGTGGGGAAACTCAGCACGCTTTTGGGGCCCAGCGGGTGCGGCAAAACGACGCTGCTGAAGATCATCGGCGGCCTGATCGATGAGACCTCCGGTGAAGT
>JAKAFS010000011.1 GCA_021817825.1 Deltaproteobacteria bacterium
CAAGACCCGGATGGCCGAACTGGAAAGGCAATTCGCTGCCCTCAAGGAGTCGATGATGCGGCATTTTCATCGCTGATCGTAAAAATAGGGAGAACCGGATGCGAATTCTGATCGCCGAAGACGACCTGACGTCGCGCACCATCCTTTCGGAAGTGCTTAAAAAATATGGCCATACGGTCCTGGCGACCCAAAACGGCGCCGAGGCCTGGCAGGTCATGCAGCAGCCCGATGCCCCCCCGCTGGCCATTCTGGACTGGATGATGCCGGAAATGGATGGCCCGGAAGTGGTGCGGCTCATTCGCGCCCGGCAAACCGATCGGCCGCCTTACCTCATCCTGCTGACGACCAAGGGCGAAAAGGCCGACATCATCGCCGGACTCAAGGGGGGCGCCAACGACTATCTGGCCAAGCCCTTCGATCCCGGTGAGCTTCGCGCCCGGATCGAGGTCGGCCGGCGCATGGTGGAGATGCAGGAGGCGCTCGTCCTGAAGATCGCCGAACTGCATCGGGCGCTCGATCAAATCAAGACCTTGCGCGGGATTGTGCCCATCTGCGCGAACTGCAAGAAGATCCGGGACGATCAGGGCTACTGGAGTCAGGTGGAAGTCTATGTCCGCGACCATACCGAAGCCGAGTTCAGCCACAGCATCTGTCCGGAATGCATGAAGAGGCTCTATCCCGAATTAGAACCGAATAAAGAGTGAGGCGACATCATCCATGACGACTGAGGACAAGACCCGAGGATTGACGACCGATGCAGGGCCTGCTCCGGGCGAGCCGCAGGGCCTGCCGGACGGCACGGAGAGGATCAAGGTGCTGGTGGTTGAAGACGACCGCACCACCCGCTTGCTCTACGACAAGGGGCTCTTCGATCCGATATTCGATAAAAAGATGGTGGCTTCCGGGAAAGAAGCGCTCCATGTCTACGATGAATGGCACCCCGAGATCGTCATCCTCGATATCTATCTTCCGGAAATGACCGGATATCAGGTCTTGAAAACCATCCGCTCCACCGTGAAGGACAAGCAGACCACGATCGTGATGGCCACGTCGTTGTCCGGCAGCGAGGATGTCCTGTCCTGCATGAAGCTGGGCATCGAAGGCTACATCGTCAAACCCTTTGCGGTTCCGGACATCGGATTGAAAATTCTCGATTACTACGAAAAAAAGGAACCGGAACGGGCGCGAAAGGCCGCCGCCCTGTGCCGGAGAATTTTGCTGCAATCCCAAATGGGCTGGCTTTTGGACAAGAATCCGCCCCAGCCGCAAGACCTGACGGAAGACAGCAAAGATGGGGCGCCGGGGAAGGAGACCGAAAATTCAGGGGAAGAGCGGGAGAAAAAGCCATAGAGGTTCAGCGGCCCGTGAAAACTGAGGGGCGGGAAGACAAAAGAGATTCAGCAAGAGTTTCCTTGACATTGGCGGAAAAAGGGTTTATGGTGCGCCCGAAGCTATGAAGTGACGCTCAAAATCCGTCGAACGCCCCCCCTTCGATCATCGGTAAGAAACCTGCTTTTAGCTCATCGTTCACGTTCAGATTGCGGCCAGGATTTTTGGCCCGGCAATCTTCCGTTCAGCATCCATGCCCACAGCGACTGGGGCAGGAACCGCTTTTACCCGATCGTCGCAAGAAAAAAGGAAAGAAGATTTAATGAATTTCGATGCGTTCAAGTTTCACCCCCAGATTGCCGCCGGCGTCAAGGCCCTCGGCTATACCAACCCGACCCCGATCCAGGTCCAGGCGATTCCGCCGGTCCTGGCCGGCAAAGACGTCATGGGCCTGGCCCAGACCGGGACCGGCAAGACCGCGGCCTTCGCGCTGCCGATCCTGGAGCGCCTCCTCCCGGGCACCCAGGGCAAGGTGCGCGCCCTGATCATCGCCCCCACCCGGGAGTTGGCCGAGCAGATCCACGTCGCCATCGGCGACATGGCGCAAAAGACGCGCCTCAGAAGCTGCACCGTTTACGGCGGCGTGAACGTCAACCCCCAGATCCAGAAGCTCAAAACAGGCGTCGATATCGTCGTCGCCTGCCCGGGCCGCCTCCTGGACCACATGACCCAAAAGACGATCGACCTTGCGTCCCTGGAAGTCCTGGTCCTCGACGAGGCGGACCGCATGTTCGACATGGGCTTTCTTCCGGACATCCGGCGGATCGTCAAGCAACTGCCCAAGAAGCGCCAGACCTTGCTCTTTTCCGCCACCATGGCCGAAGAGATCCGCAAGCTGACCCAGGAGGTGCTGAACAACCCCGTCACGGTCCAGATCGGGATTGCGTCGCCCGTCAACTCCGTCTCCCATGCCCTCTATCCCGTCGAGCAGCACTTGAAGACAGGGCTCCTCATGGAGCTTCTCAAGCAGACCGATACGGAATCGATCCTCATCTTCACCAGGACCAAGTACCGGGCCAAGCGGATCGGCGAGCAGCTCGAAAAGGCCGGCTACCGGGCGGCGTCCCTCCAGGGGAATCTCTCCCAGAACCGGCGCCAGGACGCCCTCGACGGCTTTCGGGACGGCAAGTACCAGATTCTCGTGGCAACGGACATCGCGGCCCGGGGCATCGACGTCTCCACCATCTCCCATGTGATCAACTACGACATCCCCGACACGACCGACGCCTACACCCACCGCATCGGCCGGACCGGCCGGGCCGCCAAAACCGGCGACGCCTTCACCTTTGTCTGCCGCGAAGACGAAACCCTGGTCCGGAACATCGAACAGGTGATGGGCGCCCGGATCGAACGCCGTTTTTTGAAGGATTTCGATTACAAGAAGGCCGCCCCGGCCAGGGATGCCGAGTTCGCCCGGCCGCCCCGTCCCCCTCGGGGACGCCGGCCGGAGCCGAAAGCGGAAAAGGCCGCCCCGCGAACGCCGGCCCGGGCAGGGGGCGCACATGCACCGGCCCGGACGCCGGCACGCAAGGCGACGCAGAGCCGCCGGGACCTCTCCGGCTTTCCCTCCCGTTCCGCCGTTGCAAGGCGCGCCGGGGCTTAAGGCCTATTCTTCACTGTAGTGGTGGGGGAAGCGTCGCTTCCCCCACCACCGCACCCCTTAAACAGTGCTAACAGCCGCCCGGCGACAGGCGGCAGCAGCGCTTGTCGGAACCTCCGCCGTTGGTATTGTAGCCGGTCGCCGAAAAATTGCAGATCGTATTGACCAGATGGCTCCGATTGCCCGTCATGTTGTTTTTGCACCAGTTCACATCCTGGGGGTAACAATACTCCACCTTCCTCTTCCAATCCCCTGTTGTCGAGGTGGTCCAGGAAACCACCTGCGAGGTGCCGCAGCCCGTGCCGTCGGTGCCGATGCAGCAGGACACATAGCCATTGTTGGGCGGGCAGCCATCGGCCCCGGCACTTCCAGCCGTACCGAAAACAAGCGTAAAGACAAATAAAGAGAAACAAATAGCCATTATTGCCGACTTCCTGATGTTCACCTTCTCCTCCTTTTTAAAGTCATTAATAGTCCATACCCTAGGGAAAAAATCACTGACATAGATAGGGCACATTTACAACGTTTTCCTATCCACCCTCGCCTGTCTTCACTGCCCCACTCAGGACGACTCTTTACCGCTGCTTCGGCCTGCCGGACTATCCCAGAAAATGGTAGAGCCACGCCCCGGATAAAACCATGACGAAGCAAAAAGCAATGCCGAACAAGCGGTCCAGCCCGGCCGGCTGTGGCGTCCGCAGGGTCAGGAACAGGGCAATGGCCGCGCAGACGACCGTTCCTGCGGCGGTTGCCGCCGCGGACACGCCGAGACCTGCGGCCGCGAAAAACGCCATGGTCAAAAAAGCGGCAATCACGATCAAGGTCAGACCCCGGGGATTTACGGCTCCGAAAGGATTGAACACCCCGGCCGCCCGGTCCCCCTCGATGTCCTTGAGATCCTTGATGTGGCTGAGGAGGAAAAAGGCGGCCAACAGATAGACCAGCGCCTCCTTTGCCTTCCAGATCGCATAGAAATCGTTGGGTTTGGCGATGCACGCCCCGGCCATGAAGACGCCGCCTCCCACGAAAGTCAGGGTCAGGTGGCTGACAGGCCAGAAGCGGCGGAGGCGAAAGGGAGGGGTCGAATAGAGATAGGAAAGCCCCCAGATGAAAAGCCAGCAGTAAAAGAAATCCCGCTCCACCGGGATGGCGAGGACCGCGGAGAGGGTAAGAAAGACCGTCGCGAGCCCCTGCGCCTGCGCTTCTCCGATCGCCCCTGCGACCAGGGGGCGCTGGCGGTTGGAAATGCGGTCGATGGCCTGATCGTGAAGATCGTTGATGAGCTTCGCGTAGATAAAGAGCAGCAAGATGGAGCAGGCGGCGCAGAACCATTTGAAGAGGTCCGGCCGGTTGAAGATCCTGGGCAGGGTGCCTGCCTGCTGGGCCGTAAAGAGAAAGCCGAAGCCGAGGAGCCAGAGATAGAACAAAAGCCGGCTCGGATAGAGAAGCGCCCCGATCACCCGGGCCGCCCCCCGGTCCTGATGCCAGAGGACCAGCGCGATCCCGGCAAGGCAAATGAGGAACGGCGCAAGGTAGGCGAAAAAGAGGGACTGGGCCCCGTCGATGGCCGTGGTCGATTCCGCCCCCATCGCCATGAGGTCGAGGCCGATCAGTTTGTGAATGGGGAGGATATAACCGAAAAAATAGACCAGCGAGTAGAGGGTCAGGGCCAGGAGGAACGAACGCACAAGGCCTCGCCCCAGTCCCTGCCAGGCAAAGAGGAAGGAGCCGAAAAAGAGGGTCAGCACCTCCACCCGCACCCCGAAGGTCACCCCCTGCATGGCGGCAAAGGGATTGAAGATGTTGACGTAGTTATAAAAGAAGCTGTCGAAATTCCGGAAATACCGGATCTCGTCCCCCTTGCCCCAGGTGACGGCGTAATCGATCAGGGGGACGCAGAGGGTGATGCAGAAGCCGACCAGGGTGAGCTTGAGGGCGTCGCGGTAGGGGACCTTGAGAAAGAGGGCCACCGGGAGGCTCATGGACAAAAAGATGACCACCCAGGAAAAGTACATGTGGAGATCCCCCACCAGGCCGCCGTAATGGTTCACCGGATCGTAGAGCAGGGTGTGCCCCGAGGAGAGGAGCTTTTCAATCACCGTCCGGATCACGATGACCGCGCTGAGGGTCTGGAAGATCGCCTCTGGGGGCATCTCCTGCCTGACGATGCGTTGGACGGCCCGGGATAAAACCTTTCTCATGTTTGTCGCTTCCCCATAGACAGTTCCAGTGGTTGCCGGCGGCGGCGCTCCTCCGGCAAGACAAGCCTTGCCTGCCGGCGGTTACTGAGCGAATTTAAAATGGCATCCATCCCTGGTGACGGTGACCGTAACGTTCCCGCCTCGATTGATATCGTACCAGTCTTTGCCGGACGGACATCCGTACTGCGCCGGCCAGCTGGTCCAGGCCTCAAGGTGGCCCCAGGTCAGCCGCCTTCCCTGCCAGTCTGCCTGACCGCCGTCGTAGGACTCCGACCCGCCGGGTGGTATTGTACCGAATTGGTGGGGACCGGCATTGGACGACACGACCGGACCGACAATATTGCCGTCCTCGGGCGCCATACCGTTCTTCAGGGTGAAGGTGTCCCCCCAGGCCGACAGGGCAAATCCCGTGAACGCCACGATGAGCGCAAGCGATACAACCAGTTTCCTTTTGAACATAGATCATCCTTTCTTTCTTCTCGTTTTCGATTCTGGCGTCTTGCTGCGCAGGCAGGGATGCCGGGCCGCCATGTCTTCATCCGCTACTTTCCGCCCCGCGCCGCCCGAAGCGCCGCGACGGCCAGGGCCGTGGTCACGACGCCGTCGCGATCGTAGGCCCGCCAGAGGACCTTCGGCCGATCGCTATAGGTATACTCCCAAAGCGGCGTCTCTTCATCCCGCCAGGCGCCGTCCGGCCCTTGCCGTCCCAAAAGCCAGGAAATCCCCCTGGCGAAGGCCGCGTCGCGAACGCCGCAGGCCGCCAGGGCATCCAGGGCCAGGGCGGTCGCGTAGGCCCCGCCCCAGGAGCCGTCGGGCTGCTGGCTTGCGTGCAGAAAGGCAATGCCTTTTGTCCGGGCGCCCTCCCCTTTTTCCGTCTTACACAGGAGACCCAAGCTCATGGCGGTCCCATAATAGCGGCCCGGATAGAAATAGGAGCGCCACCAGCCCTGCGGGTCCTGCGCACCGACGATCAGCTCGTCGTTGACTAGGCCGGCCTGGGGAGATTCGGCAAGAAGGGTAAAGATGTTCGCGTTGACCTCGGGATGGAGGCCGAAGTTGCCGGCCACGGAAGCCTCATAGGTCAGGGCCGCCGGCCCCCGTCTGTCAAAGGTGGTGAAGGCCTTCGCCTCTTTGTCATAGAAGCGCAGCAGGCTCTCCGCCGCGGCGTCCCTGCCCAGCAGACGGTAGGTCCGAAGCACGAAGGCCGTGTCGTCGGCATCGACGGGGGCATAGGGCATGTAGCCCCAGACGCCCTGCCGCTGTTCCACATCCATCCGGTCCGTGATCCGCTGCTTCTCCGCGTCGGAGAGGCGGTCGCCGATCGCCCGGGCGATGAAGAACGCGGCAAAGACGTGGCCGGTTCCATCGACCGGACAGGCCGAACCGTCGGAGGCCCGGCAGGCCAGGTGATGCCGGTCCTCGCTCACCGCCTTTTTCAGATAGGCGGCGCCCCGATCGACGGCCATACCGATGGGCCCATTCCCGGAGGCAACGATCGAAAAATGGGCGCACCCGGCCAGCAGGCAGAGCGCTAAAATGACGGAGATGGTATTTTTCATGCTTGCAGGCTGCTCTTGGGGTCAGTTGACAAAAGCTTCGACATTACAGCCACTCGCTTGAGGATCACATTGATATCCTTGCATTTTACCACGAAATGATGCTTCCATTCCCAGAACCAGGTTCTTTTTTTTCATCATCGTCTCCGTTTTTTGTTATGGTCCTGTCTTTGTTTTCGGTTCTTCTCAGCATCCCTACGCAATTAAGGTGCCATCCGCTAATAGCTTGTTTTGAAGCATATTTTCAAGATTTATCTTTTACCCGGTCAGCGCATCGTCGCCTACATTGTAGGCAATGGTGCCAACGGAGTTGCCAGAGGAATTCAGGCGGCATGGATGCCTTCGGAAGCGGAACCGAGAAATTCTGAGGGTGTAATGAGAGCGCAGGAACGATAGTGATCTTGTCACCTGCCATGCTCGGCCACAAAATAAA
Source organism: Deltaproteobacteria bacterium (assembly GCA_021817825.1). Lineage (GTDB taxonomy): Bacteria > Desulfobacterota > Syntrophia > Syntrophales > UBA5619 > JAKAFS01. The sequence continues at coordinate 7,180 of JAKAFS010000011.1, forward strand.
AAAGGGTTACTTGCGTAACCCCTTAATATATGGAGCCGATGAGCAGGATCGAACTGCTGACCTGCTGATTACGAATCAGCTGCTCTACCGTCTGAGCTACATCGGCTTTGTTATGCGGTAAAGGACGCCTCTCGCGAGGTTTTGCCTATCTATCGTAACCCCTCCCCCTTGTCAAGGATTTCGTGCAGCAAGGGAGCGCGCATGCGTCGCCCCAGTCCCGGCTTGACTTTCGGGGGCTCTCTGATATGATCCCCCGATCTTGTCGCAGGGGGGCACGGCCTTGAAGGAAAAACTGAAGAAGTTCCTTTCTGTATCACCTCTGAAGATCGCGGTCTTCGTCATCCTCACCGCTCTCGTCCTGTTTTTCATCGACGCCCCCTTCCTGCGCTTCATGGAACTCAAGGCCCTGGACCTGCGGATGGTCTACCGGGGTGCACAACCCGCGGGGCCGGAGACGGTCATCGTCGCCATCGACGAAAAAAGCCTGAGCGAACTGGGCCGGTGGCCCTGGCCGCGGACCACGATCGCCCGGCTGGTCGACACCCTGAAGGGGTACGGCGCCAAGGCGGTCGGCTTCGATATCGTCTTTGCCGAACCGGACGCCAACTCCAGCCTGCAAACGGTCGCGACCCTCGCCAAGGAAGTGAAGTCCCTCGGGGTCAGCGACTCGCGGATCTACGGATTGCTGGACGAAAAGCGGAAGTTCGCCGATACGGATGCCGCCCTCGCCCAGGCCATCGCAAGGGCCAAGAACATCACCCTCGGCTACTTTTTTCACATCACGGAAAAGGAAGTGGGGCATCTGACGGAAGCGCAGATCACCGAAGGCCAGAAGGCCATCGCCGGTTCCCGCTTTCAGATGGTCCGCGCCAGCGAAGGGGCCAGCGATGCCCCTCTCGTCCGCGCCTACGCGGCCCAACCGAGCCTTCCCCAGTTGATGGAGGCCGGCGAGAACAGCGGCTACTTCAATTCCTTCCCGGACAGCGACGGGGTGATCCGCTGGTCCCCCCTGGTGATCAAGCTGGGGGACAACTATTACACGTCGCTCGCGCTGTCGTTGGCCATCCAATACCTCGACTGGCCGACGCCGGTCCTGAACATCGCCGAATACGGCGTAGACAGCGTCTCCCTGGACAAGCGAATCATCCCGACCAGCGAAGGCGGCCGGATGCTGATCAACTACCTGGGCCCGGGAAAAACCTTCCCCCACTACGCCGTCGCCGACATCCTGGCCGGACGGTTGCCGGCGGAGACCTTCAAGGACAAGATCGTTCTGATCGGGGCCACGGCGACGGGCATCTACGATATGCGGGTCACCCCCTTTTCTTCCGTCTATCCGGGAGTGGAGATCCACGCCAACGTCATCGACAATCTCCTCCACGGGAATTTCCTCATCCATTCCGGCTGGACCAAGTTTCTGGACATGTGCACGATCATCGTCGTCGGCCTGCTCATGGGGTTCGCCATCCCCCGGATGAAGGCCGTGGCGGGGATCGTCCTGTGCCTTGCGCTCATCGGCGCCTTCGTGGCCACCAACCTGACGCTTTTCATTCGGACCAACCTCTGGATGAACCTCATCTACCCGGTCCTGACGATGATGACCATCTATCTGGGGATCACCATCTACCGGTACGTCACCGAGGAGCGGGAGAAAAAGAAGATCCGGGGCGCCTTCCAGTATTACCTCACCGCCTCGGTGGTCAACGAAATCCTCAAGGACCCCTCGAAGCTCAAGCTCGGCGGCGACAAAAAGCCGCTCACAGTCATGTTTTCCGATATCCGGGGCTTCACCTCGATCTCCGAGAAGCTGTCGCCGGAAGAGTTGGTCCGGCTTCTGAACGAGTACCTGACGGCCATGACGGACATCGTCTTCAAGTACGACGGCCTTCTGGACAAGTACATCGGCGATGCGATCATGGCGGTCTTCGGGGCGCCGATCGACCAGCCCGACCACGCCCTGCGGGCCTGCCGGACGGGGCTCGAAATGATGGACAAACTCCAGGAACTGCGGGCCAAGTGGTCCGCCGAGGGCCGGCCGGACATCGACATCGGCGTCGGAATCAACAGCGGCGACATGGTCGTGGGCAACATGGGCTCCGAGATGCGGTTCGACTACACGGTCATGGGCGACAGCGTCAATCTCGCCTCCCGCCTGGAGGGGACCAACAAGGAATACGGAACGAACATCATCATCAGCGAGTTCACCTACGCGATTGTCAAGGACGAGCTGTACTGCCGGGAACTGGACGCCGTCCGGGTGAAGGGGAAGAAGCTGCCCGTCCGGCTCTACGAGCTTTTGGGCGAGCGCAAGGATGCGGCAAAATGGCAGCCCTGGGTCGAGCGGTTCGAGGCGGGCCTCGCAAAATACCGGTGCCAGCAGTGGGACGAGGCGATTGCCGAATTCCAGGCGGTCCTCGCCATCAGATCCGGGGATGCTTCGGCCCAACTCTATCTGGAACGTTGCGCGGCGCTGAGGGAGTGTCCTCCCGAAGGAATCTGGGACGGCGTCTGCACGATGACGAAAAAATAACGGGAGAGTTACGCCTTTGAAGGAAAATATCAAATACCGGAGCTGGGTGGAAGTCGATCTCGGCCACTTCGCCGCCAATTGGGCGGAATTGAAACGGCTCGTCGGCCCCGACGCAAAGATCATGCAGGTGGTCAAGGCCGACGCCTACGGCCATGGGGCGATCGAGATCTCCAATGCGGCCCTGGCCAACGGCGCCGCCTGCCTGGGGGTCGCCAACGCCGACGAAGGGGTGCAGTTGCGGGTGAGCGGGATCACGGCCCCGATCGTCATCCTCTCGCCGGCCACCGATTCGGAGATCGATTCGATCATCAAATACAACCTGACCCCCTCGGTCTCCGATCTGGGCTTTGCCCGGGAGTTTCAGAAGCGGGCCCACAAAGCGGGCATCCGGGCGCCGATCCACGTCGAAGTGGACACGGGCATGGGCCGGGGCGGGACCATGCAGGCCGAGGCCTGCCGGGTCGTCGGAGAGATCGCCGCCCTCCCGAACCTGATCGTCGAGGGGATCTTCACCCATTTCGCGGAAAGCGAGATCCTTTCCTACTACAACGATCAGCAATGGCGCGCCTTCACCGAGATCCTGGAAAAGCTGGAAGCGCAGGGGCTCTCCATCCCGATCCGCCATATCGCCAACAGCGGCGCGATCCTGAACTATCCCCAGTACCACCTCGACATGGTGCGGCCGGGACTCATGTCCTACGGCATCTACCCGGGCCCCGACACGTGCCGCAAGGCGTCCCTGGCGCCGGTGATGAGCTTCAAGACCCGGGTCGTCCTGGTCAAGGAATTTCCCGAAGGCTACAGCATCGGCTACGGCCGGACCTTCATCACCCGGCGGCCGACCAGGATCGCCACGATCCCCGTCGGCTACGGCGACGGCTTCGGCTGGCTCATGGGCAACCAGGGCGAGGCCCTGATCCGGGGGAAGCGGGCCCCCATTGCCGGCCGGATCTCCATGGACATGTGCACCCTCGATGTGAGCCACATCCCCGAGTGCGCCGTCGGCGACGAGGTCGTCCTCATGGGGGAACAGGGCGAAGAGCGGATCACCGCCGACGGGATCGCCGCCAAGGTCCATTCGATCAGCTACGAGATCCTCTGCGCCCTCGGCAAGAGGGCGCCCCGGATCTTCCTCCACCAGGGCCGGCCCGACCGGGTGGAACCGAGTCTCCGGCGGATCTACATCCCCGACGAGGAGAAGTCCATCGCCCGGATCGACAACATCATCCGCCACTGTTTCCAGACCCGGGCCCGGAACCAGGAATTGGGCGATGCGATCTACTATGAGATGTTCGAAACCCTCTTCGGCAAGAAAGACCGTCAGTTGGAACTGCGGGACGACTTCCGCTATGCGATCCGGGTGACCGAATTTATCCCCGAAGAGGTCCCGGAACCGCTCGGGCGCGATTATTTCAAGGTGACGACCCAGGTGGCCTACACCAAGGCCTTGCGCAACGCCGTCTTCATGATCGGCTGCGCCCTGGACAACGAACAGCTCGCCGCCTTTTTCGAGGATCCCCGCTGCGAATACCGCTGGCTGCTGAGCAAGGGCGAGGCCCTGATCCCCGAGCGGGATTTCCGGGTGAACCGGGTCCGGATCGACGGTGAGGAAGTCCCGGTCATCAAGACGGAAAAAACGGCCCGGGGCTATGAAGTCTGGTGCGGCTCCGAGGAGCTGAAGAAAAAACTCAACCGGCCCGCCCGGGTGGAAATCGAGATCGAGACGAAAAAGCGCAAGAGCAACCGTCTCTTTTCCGCCTATCTGGTCTATCCGACCCGGGGGATGGAGATTTCCTTCCATTACGAGGGGACGGGGATCAGGAACGTTCGGGACGTGGGGTTCTTCGCCGGGAAGCATCCCTATCCCCAGGTCGTTCGGGAAAAGGGAAAATCGGTGACCCTCCGGCTCACAAACGACGCCTGGATCTTTCCCACGAGCGGCGTGACGTTCATCTGGGATCTGTAAGGGGTTGAGGGAAACCGGCCTTGCTCGTGAGCTCAGGATCTTTTTACGACCATGCACATCCTCGCTACGCTGCGGCGGCATGGTACCCGTAAAAATCTCTAATTCGCTCCCAAGCAAAGCCGGTTTCCCTCCGCTGGGGGGAGTGGTTGCGGGAGGGCGGCGGCATGGTACCCCGGAAAAATCTCCCATGTTCACGGGAAGCTCAACGCCCCGCTCCCGCCGGAGGTGAATTCGTTATAGAAAGGCATAATCGATGACTCGGAAATTCATTCTCTATCTCTTCTGTCTTTTACTTTTCCCTGCCATAACCACAGCGGCGGAGTGGCGGCTGCTCGACATGGGCGTCGGCATCTATGACGACTCGGAATACGACAGCAAGCTCAAGATCGTCGAAAAGGGGACCAGTTGGTCCCAGAAGGATCTCTACGGCCGCGGCGCCTTTACGGGCCGGGGAAAGGTCTTCGGGGCCTGGCTCGTCGGCCCGCCGGTGAACACCTACCTCAACGCCAACGGCGTCGCCAAGTACCTGTACAAGGTCCGCCTCACCGATCCCAGGGGCAACGCCACCCTCTCGGGCCCCCACGGTTTCTATGCGCCGGGCTTCGCGACCGTCTTCATCAACGCCGGCGGCCCCACGGGAAACTGGAAGGTCGATTTTCTCCTCTTTAACCGCGAGACCGGGCAGGACTCACCGATCGGCTCGCTACAGTTCCAGATGACGGAGGGGCCTGCACCGCCGGCTGTCGTCGGCTGGAAGCTCAGCGACGCCGGCATCGGCATCTATGACGACTCGGAGTACGACAGCAAGCTCAAGATCCTCGAAAAGGGCACCAACTGGTCCCAGAAGGACCTCTACGGCCGCGGCGCCTTTGCGGGCCGGGGAAAGGTCTTCGGGGCCTGGCTCGTCGGCCCGCCGGTGAACACCTACCTCAACGCCAACGGCGTCGCCAGGTACCTGTACAAGGTCCGCCTCACCGACCCCAGGGGCAACGCCACCCTCTCGGGCCCCCACGGTTTCTATGCGCCGGGTTTCGCGACCGTCTTCATCAACGCCGGCGGCCCCACGGGAAACTGGAAGGTCGATTTTCTCCTCTGGAACCGGGAAACGGGGCAAGATTCGCCGCTCCTCTCCCTCCCGTTCACCATGGCGCCTTAGGAGAATCGAACGGCGGAAAGGCGGCCGGCCGCATCCCCGCCGAAGGGGCCAAGCAAGAGAAAGGGATTGACAGGAAAATCCGTTCTGCGTATCCTCCCGGCCATTCGGGACGTGTGCAGGGTCGGAAAAAGATCCTGAATCATGGCGAAGATCCCGTCGCCGCCGAGGATAAGAAAACGAATGGACAAGGTATGGCAGATATGCAGAAATTGCGGGTAGGCGTGATCCTGGGAGGCATGTCCTCGGAGCGGGAGGTTTCCCTTAACAGCGGCAGGAACGTCTTCGACAATCTGGACCGGGAGGCCTACGATCCCAAGGCCATTTTCATGGACGCCCGGGGGGGCCTCTGGATCATCTCCTGGCAACTCATTTCCCAGAACACGACGACGGACATCACCGAACGGCTAAAGGAAGAGGCGCGGCGGATCCCCTATGAAGCGCTCAAGGAGGAGATCGACTTTGCCTTCATCTCCCTCCACGGCAAGTACGGCGAAGACGGCTGCCTCCAGGGGCTCCTGGAACTTCTCCGAATCCCCTATACGGGTCCCGGCGTCCTGGCCTCGGCCCTGGGAATGGACAAGCACATTCAGCAGCGGATTCTCCAGGCCGCGGGAATCGGCGTTCCGGAAAGCGTCCTCGTCCGGGAGGAGGAGTGGCGGAAGGATCAGGCAGGAACGACCCGGGCGCTTCGCGACCGTTTCGGCTTCCCCATGTTCACCAAGCCGCCGAGGGAGGGATCGAGCATCGGCGTCACCCTCGTCCGGGACGAAAATTCGCTGGCCGCCGGCATCGAAGAGGGGCTCAAATGGGACCGGGCGGTCCTCGTCGAAGAGCTTCTCGACGGAACGGAATTTTCCTCCATCATCCTCGAAGAGGACGGAGCGTTCCAGGCCCTGGAAGTGACGGAGATCACCCCCCAGAGCGAGTATTTCACCTACGACGACAAATACATGCCGGGCCGCTGCCGCAAGTTCACGCCGCCCCGGAATATCCCCCCCGAGGCCGTCGCGGTCATCAAAGGGGAAGCGGTTCGTGCTTTTACGGCGCTGGGTTTCCGCTCCTACGGCCGGATCGACGGCTTTTACCTCAAAGACGGCAGGGTCCTCATCACGGACCCCAACTCCGCCTCCGGGATGGCCCCCTCTTCTTTCTTTTTTGAACAGGCCGCCTGCGCCGGGATGCTCCCCTCGATGATCATCGGCAGGCTCATCGAAAACGCCCTGGCGATCCACGCCCAGAAGCACGGGCCGCTGTAAACGCCCCCCAGCCGCCCAAGGAAGCGCCGATCAGTCCGTCCGCTCCTGAAGGTCAGGGCCGCAAGGGACTTCTTGGGGCTCCCCAGGTTCAATCGACCAAGAGCAGGCAGAAGGTGTTGCGGGGCTCCTGCTTCGACTTCAGGGGCTCGATGGATAGTCCGTTGTTCCGCACCGTCTGATAGACGTCGATCCCGCAGGCCTCCATGGAAGGCCTGGCCCGGAAGCGGTCGGCGCAGGGTTCGCCCCGCTCCTTGCCGCAGGCTTCACAGCTGTTGCAGGGACCGGCCAGAAAGGCGAAGGCCTTGTAGTAGCCGTCCTTGAACAGCTCCCCTTCCAGGGCGATCAGCCCCTGCCGGAACCGCTTCAAAAGGCGCCGCCGGTCGGGCGTCGCGGCCGTCTCGATGTGACACAAAAGGGCCCGGCCATAGCCGTCGAGGACCCTGCGCGTCTCCTCGGGAGTGGGAGTATCGGGCGGGCAGCAGTAGTTGTGGCCGTAGCCGCCGCAGCCGAACTGGCATTTCCAGCGGACCCAGGGGGCCGTGACCACGCTTATGGGTGAGATCACCTTCACGGTCGTGGCGCCCGCTCCCAGAACCAAGTCGCCGTATTTCTTCAAATCCTTCTTCGCAAGGGCCATGGAACTATCCTCCCCGTCCGTTGGGCCGGTACTCGGCGCATGGGTCGCAGTTCGGGCGCGGGCGCCGAGACGCTCCTTGAAACTGCATGAGAGAGAATACCGGGGCCGGGGCGATATTTCAACTGCAAAGACCTGCGCAACGCCATTTCGCCGCAGAAGCCCGCTCGGGGAAATAAAGATCCCCACCCCTCTGGAAAATAAGAATCATTGATGATATACAACACTCTCCGGCTGGATATCGTCGCCGGGACGCAACAAACAATAAACCCTTTCTCCAGCGATGCAAAAGGAGGTTTTCATGAAAAGATCGCATTGGATAGCCCTTTTTGGCGCAGCGGCGCTGCTCTTTTGTTCGGCAGTGCCGGTCGGCGCATTCGAGATCGGCGCCCGGGGCCTCTACTGGTTTCCGGCCTTCAAGGCGGATATGAAAGCCGACGATGCCGGCGTGGTCGGCGACACGATCAACGCCAAGGACACCCTGGGACTTGGCACCAAGGCCCTCCCCACCGTCGAAGTTTTCGGAGGTCTGGGCAAGCACCGGGTGACCCTGGGGTATACCCCGATCAACTATTCGGGATCGACGACGCTCTCCTCGGCCGTCAATTTCGGCGGCAAGACCTTCGCGGCCGGCACCAATGTCGATACGGACCTGAAACTCCAAATGGTCGACCTGGAATACCAGTATACGTTTCTGGACATGGAGAACCTCCTGGCCGGCTTCTCGCTGGGGGCCATCGGCCAGATCAAGTATATCGACGGTGAAGCCAAGCTGAACGGCGGCGGGACCACGGCGGACCAAACCGCCCGCGTCCCCCTTCCGATGCTCGGAATGGGCGCCCACATCGGCCTTTTGGCCGGCATCCTCGAGGCGCGGGCGAAGGTCACCGGCATCGGCTATTCGGGGAACTACATCTACGAAGCGCTGGCCGACATCTCCTATACGCCCTTTCCCTTTCTGGATATCAATGCCGGCTACAAGCACATCGGCCTCAAGATCGACAAGAGCGATTTCTATTTGAACACCCAATTCACGGGCCCCTACGTCGGCCTGACGGTGAGCTTTTAAGATGGAAGAAGCGAAGGAAAACAGCGGCGCGAAATCCCGGGTCGGGATCATCATGGGCGGCCTCTCGTCGGAAAAAGAGGTTTCCCTGGAGAGCGGGCGGAACATCTTCAGCAAGATCGACCGCCGGAAGTATGACCCCGTGGCCATCTTCATGGACAGTCAGGCGGCCCTCTGGGAGATTCCCATCAAACTGCTGATGCGGAACAGCACCCGGGACATCGAAGAAGATCTCGCCGAGGAGGCAAAACCTCTCCCCTACGAATCCCTGTCGGTCCGGGTGGACGTGGTCTGCCTGGGGCTGCACGGCAAATACGGGGAAGACGGCTGCATGCAGGGGTTGCTCGAACTGCTGCGCATCCCCTATACGGGTTCCGGCGTCCTGGCTTCCGCGCTCGGCATGGACAAGTACGTCTCTCGCCGGATACTTGCCATCAGCGGCATCGATGTCCCGCGGACCGTCCAGGTTCCGCGGCAGCGCTGGGAAAAGGAGCGGGAAAAGATCACCGCCGAGATCGTCGGCGAGATCGGGTTTCCCTGCATCGTCAAACCCTCCCGGGAGGGATGCAGCACCGCCGTCACGAAGGTCCTGACCGCGGAAGGCATCGCACCCGCCGTAGAGGAGGCCCTGCTCTGGGATGATTACGCCCTCGCGGAAGAGTTTCTCACCGGAATGGAGGTGACCTGCGGGGTGCTGGGCGTCGATGCGCCGGAAGCCCTGACGCCGTCGGAGACGATCCCCACGGCCGGCATCCTCTCCCTGGAAGACAAGTTCCTCTACGGCCAGGGGGAGAACAAGACCCCGGCCCGGCTTCCCGTCGAACAGCTAGAACGGATCAGAGAAACGGCGGTCGCGACGTTCCGCGCCCTGAACCTCAAAGGATACGCCCGAATCGACATGTTCGTGAGACCCGATGGCCGGGTGGCGGTCCTGGAGCCGAACACCCTCCCCGGGATGACCCCTTCCACGGTCCTCTTCCATCAGGCGGCCGCCTTGGGAATCACCCAGGCGACTCTGATCGACCGGATCATCCAATCGGCCCTGGAGGTTCACGGCCAAAAACGAGGTCCCCTCTGATAAAAGCAGCGCCGGCGCCCTGGGGACTCAGGCCGGGGCGCCGGCGTATATCAAGGAATCCGAAATGGGGAATTTCCCTCTTTCCTCAGTCGAAAGTATCCACTCCCTGAACGGAGGTTTTCACCCCCTGCGCGGACCGGACCTCAAGCCCTGCGGATCAGTCCCTTCCCATGCAACGCCTCCTCCGACGCCTCCCGAGTCCCGACGATCCCTCTCCGCCCCGGGGAGAAAAAAGGACGAGGTTGACCCTCCCTCGCCTCGCGAAAAGCGGTTTTTTCTTAGAGAAGGAGGTTCCCGATGGGTTCAACTGCTTTTCCTCATGGCCGTTTCCTTTCTTTTTCCGTGCTGTGGTGCATCGCAGTCTTGACCTGGGGCCCGGTCATGGCGGCGTCCGAAGTCCCGCCCCTGCCGGACAGCGTCCAGCGCTCCCTGATCATCGGCATCGATGCCGGCCCTGTAGACAAAGACTCGGCCCGAAAAAAAGGCAGGGAAATGGCGCTGAAAAAGGCCCGGACCTTCCTGGCCGATTGGGAGAAGGCCGGACTTTCCTGCGCTCTGGTCCCGACACCCCCACAAGGTCCGATCAGCATACTGGCCCAGAAGAAGATCCCCGGTAAACAGGGAAAGCCTTCGGGGTTCTGGATCGAAACGGAAGCGGCGTTCACCGTCAAGGACCCCAAAACCGCCGGGCCGCCGAACATTGCCCTTCTCGACCGCGCGGATCTCCTCGACGTCCGGATCTGGACGGAGCGAAGAGAGTACCGGGAAAGGGAACCGATCACCCTCACCCTCCAGGGGAACAGGGATTTTTACGCTAAAATCGCCTGGATCGACGCCGCCGGGAAAGTCAGGCAACTGCTCCCCAACAACTACCGGCAGATCGCCGTCTTTGAAAAGGGGAGGCGTTATCGGCTCCCCGACGAGGGGGATCGCTACCGGCTCGAAGTCCGGCCGCCCTTCGGCGTGGTCCGTTTTGTCGTCTATGCCGCCCGTCTGCCGATGAGCCATGTCAATCTCAAGACGATCGGCGGCGGGATTTACGAATACCGTTCCGGACGCAATGCCTTCGGTCGGAGCGTTCGCCGCATCATCCCCGAGGGAGAAGAAGGGCTGACGCCCTTCTGTGAGGCGGGCTGGGAGATCCGGACCCGGCCGCGGTGAGTTGGCAAAAAAAGGGATTGACAGCGGAAGAATTATGCATATATTAACGCCGCCTTAAGAGGAATCAGCGGAGGGTCGTTCGATGGCACGGTATTTCAGTCCGGCGCAGGTATCGCTCGCCGGCCGGGCCTTTGCACAGGCGGAAAAGCTGGCGGAACGCTATTTTCGGCTCAGTGAAGCGGAGCGGAAAGAGCGCCGGTACGACCTCAGACGCTGGCGTTTCTGGAAAAGCATGAGGTTCGGGACGGCGCCTTCGCTCATCTGTGCAAGTACCAGTCCCCGAAGGAAAGGGCAGGGGAAAACGCCGGTCTGCACTTCTACAGGATCTGCCTCCAGGACGATCGCATCCTGGACGCCGTGGAGAGGGCGAATTCCTTCATCCGCCTGGCGCCGCTGCTGCTCTATATCGCGACCCATGAGTTGGTCCATGTGGTCCGTTTCGAGCGGGGGGAAGGCAATTTCGACGCCTCCGCGGAGGAAAGGCAGGACGAAGAGGGCAAGGTCCATCGGATCACCCATCACTTGCTTAAACCGGTCACCGATTCCGACTTGAATCTGGTTCTGGATTGTTTCAGCGACCGTTACCGGATCGGCGATCTGATGCAATGATAAAACTATTGGAGGTCTTTCAATGCCAATTTACGAGTATAAGTGCAACAAATGCGGTAAGGAATTTGAAATGTTTCAGGGAATCAGCGATCCGGCGGCGAAATCCTGCAAATTCTGCAAGGGTTCCGTCCGGAAGATGATGTCGCTTTCCACCTTTCACCTGAAGGGAAGCGGCTGGTATGCCACCGATTACGGCGGAAAAAAAGCGCCCGCCGCCGACAAGAAGGCCGAGGCCAAAACAGAAAGCGCCTCCGCCCCGGCGGCAGAGAAAAGCCCGTCCCCTTCTACTTCCAAGAGCGAATAACCAACGAAAGCGATGGGGTCCCAAGCCCTGTGGTTCAGGACAATGCCTTGCCATGCGGACGGTTTGCAACCGTCCCGCGTGGCTGGCAGGATGACCGAACGAACGCCGCGGAGCCCTCTTTCCAGCGTCTTTTTAAGCTGCTCCCGACGGCATGCTAGGGCGTCGGATGTCTTTCTTTTCCGTTGCTTTTTCCGGCCGGTTCCCGCTTTCGCCTGAGCTTCTGCACCAAAAACCGGTCCACCGCCTCCTGCGAAAGGTCGTTGTCCAGAACCGTCTTGAGCGCCTCCAGGGGAATTTCCACCCGCGCCGCGCTCCTATGGCCGCCGGCCGTGCCGAAGGAACCGAAAGACTTCCTGGCAATGGCCCCGCAATCCTGCCGATATCCGTCGCCCCGGAAGATGATGACCATCTTGTCCTTCACGATGCCCGCGATGATCACGTAGTAGATGTTGATCACCCGGAGGAAGAAATCGGCCACCTGCACGCAGGCATCGGGGCTTTCCACGGGACCGAGGAAGATGATCACCCGGTCGCGATACCGACGTTTGTGCTGGAAGGCGTAATCGAAATATTTGAGGAACCGGTCGGGAACCTGATTGAGCTCGATGCGGCGGATGAGCTGCCGGTTGGCCCGCTGGAAATTCAGGTAGTAGGCGCCGATGTCCTCGATGCTGACGTCCCGCTCGAAGTTGTTCGTGTCGCTTCTGATCCCGTAGAGGAGGGCGGTGTAAAGCCGTTTGGGGATCCTGACCCGTGCCGCCAGGAGATACTCCGTCATCATGGTCGAAAGCGAGCCGTAGCCCTGGCGGACATCGGCCAGTGAGGCATGCCAAACGGTCTTACAGGGATGGTGGTCCAGGACGATCTGGGGACTGGCCTCCCCGAGCTTGTCTCCGAAGAAGCTCGGCTGGCAGTCCACGAGGGCGATCAGGCGAAACTCCTTGAGATCGACCTTGTCGAGCATCTGGATCTCCACCTTCATCTCCTGGATGAACTCGGCGTTCTGGTACCGGATCACCGGCTCCGTGGCGACAAAGACGCATTTGGCCAGCGGTTTAGTCTTATTGAGGATCTCCCGGAGCGCCATCGCCGAGGCGACGGCATCGGGATCGGGACTTCCGTACATGAGGATCGCGAGGGTGTCGTTTTCCCGAACCATCGACTTGAGATTGAAGACGTTGAGGACCGTTTCCTCTTTTTTGACCAGCAGCGATTCGATACTTCTCATAGGTCCGTTTCCTTTTTGCGCACCGCAGACCGCCCGTTTTTCCGCCGAACCTAGCCTGCTATTTTCTCTTCACGAGCAACGTTTTGCAAGGGAATAATGATCCGGTCAGGCGAAAGGGAATTCAAGCCGCCTTCCATACCCGAAAGAAAAGAAAAAAACAAGAGGCCGTACGGTCTTTTGACCGTACGGCCCTAAGGAAAGGTTAACTGGGCTTACTTCTTAATGGTGTATTCAGCGGCCGCTTCCACCCTGCGGTTTTTCTGGCGTCCTTCCTTGGTGGCATTGGACGCGATGGGCTTGGTCAAACCGTAGCCCTTGGCGTTCAGCCGGGAGGCCTCGATGCCGAACTTGTCCGTCAAAACCTTCTTGATCGCGTCGGCCCGCCGCTGGGAGAGCTTTTCATTGTACTTCGCCCCGCCCACATTGTCGGTATGACCCTCGACAACGATCTTGAGATCCGGGTATTTCTTCATCACCGCCGCCAACTCGCCGATGACCGCATTGTACTTCGGCTTGACGATGGTCTTGTTCGTGTCAAATTCCACATTCAGGGTAACCCGGCCCTTTTCGACGATCGCCGTCTCGACAACGCTCGCGGCGGCCTGGGGGGCCACTCTTTCCACCTGAGGAGGAGGGGGCGGCGGGGGACAACCGTCTTTGTCCACCGTCTCTACCGCCGGCGTACCGGGACACTTGTCCAGAGTGTCTGGCACCCCGTCCCGGTCCGAATCGAGGGGACAGCCATTCTCGTCCACCGTCACGCCTCGGGGGGTATCAGGGCAGCGGTCCTTGTCGTCAAAGATGCCGTCGCCGTCGGAATCCCTTTTGACCTCGGCAGGGGCGGCCGGCTCGGCGGCCCGGGTAGCCATGACCGCCGGCGCGGCCTTCTTTGCGCCGCCGAAGGCAAAGTTGAGGCCCACCGTATAAAGCAGGTCGCCGTTATGATCGTTAAAGGGAAGGACATGGCGGACGTCGGCTCGGAGCGCCAGGGCATCGGTGAGGAAATACTTGAGGCCGGCGCCGTAGTCGACAAAGAGCCGATTCCGGTCGTTGAATCCGTCCGAGCCGCTCAGCCGCTGCCACCCGGTTCCGAGGGCGACGAAGGGGACCAGGCGGCTCTGGGGCATAAAATGGTAGAGACCTTCGATTCCGAGGCCATAGGCATCGACACGGGGCTCGCCGGCCAAAACCTTATCCTTCGTCGCCACATAGTCGAAGACGCCTTCCACGCCCCAGTTCGGCGTGAAATTATAGCCGCCCCGCAGACCATAAACCGGCGCGTGCTTCAGATCCTGATTGCCTTCAAACAAATACCCTCCGACAAAGGGGGTCACCGAATAGGAACCCGCCTTCACCTCCGCCCCGGCTGCCGTAGCGGTTGCCAGCAGCAGCAACATGGCAATGGACAGGACACTCTTTTTCATCACACTTCCTCCTTAGTTTGCGGATGCAACGCTGCGCTTGGCTTTTCCGCCGCAGCACGAAAGCACCGATAAACAGGGATTATAGTCTCCTTTGTCGCCAGCTTCCACTTCAATTTTAAAAAGAATTGCAAAAACAGCCTATTGATCCTATCGGCATGCCGTTTCCGAAAGGAGCGCCGCGATCATCCCCCCTGTTCCCGGTTCAGATGCGCTTCCAGCCACTGCTCGACGTCGGTCAACACCCGGTGACGCTCCGGCTCGTTGAAGACCTCATGGTAAAGCCCCTCATAGAGGATCAGGCGCTTGTCGGCGGAAGCGACGGCATCATAGAACAGCCGGGCGCCGGCGGGATCGACCAGCCGGTCCGCTCCCCCCTGCACAATCAGGAGCGGCAGCGTGATCCGGGCCGCTTCCCTGCGGACCTGCGCCATGGCAGCCAGTATCTCCATCCCCAGACGGGCCGTGATCCTGCCCCGGCTAACCAGCGGATCGTTGATATAGGCCTCGACCACCCTCGGATCGCGGCTTACCCCCTCGGCCGAAACCGGCACCAGTCCCAGACGGGGGCAGAGGCGGGAGAGGAGCCGGCCGATCCGGAGGACCGCCGGCGGCAGATCGCCCGGCGCCTTGATCGCCGGCCCCGAGAGAACCGCCCCGGAAAGTCCCCCCTGCTGGTCCAGCAGGGTCAGGGCGGCGATCAATCCGCCCATGCTGTGACCGACCAGAAAAAGGGGTTTCCCGGGCTGTAGTTCCCGGACGCTGTCCAGAAAGCCGCTCAGGGAATCGGCATAATCCCCAAATCGCTCGACATAGAGCCGCTGGCCGGTCGATTTCCCGTGTCCCACATGGTCGATGCCATAGACGGCGTACCCCTTGGGGACGAAGCGGTCAATGAGATTCCCATACCGCCCGCTGTGCTCCGCAAGGCCGTGCGCGACGACCAATCCGGCCTTCGTCCCGCCTTCCGGGAGCCAGCGCTGATGGTAGAGTCTGTTCCCCCGCACGCCTGCCAGGAACCCCTCTTGCTTCTGCATTTTTCAGATCCTCCCTTGGCCCTGGTTTGGGCCCTGAGGCCGCCGGTCATCGCCGCCCCGGCAGCGACCTTTTAAGGCTCTTTCTCCCCCAGCACCCCCGTCACCCAGTCGAGATTCACCCGGGCCACGAGCAGGTCCCGCCGGGCGCGGCTGAGGCTGCTTTTCGCCTGGCGCAGGTTCAGTTCGGCGTCTTCGACCTCGAGGCGGGTCTTCACCCCCAGGGCGTACCCCTTTTCCGCCATGGCCAGGAGCCGTTCCGCCTGGGTGACCGCACCGCCGAGGGCGCGGACGATCTCTCCCGATTCCTGGAGGGCGTTAACGGCACTGCGCGTCTCCAGGGCGATCGCATCGATCTGTTTGGCCTCGTCGATCCGGGCCCTTTTCAGATCACTGTCCGCCTGGATCACCCTTCCTTTGGTCCGCAAGCCGTCGAAAAAGGGATAGCTGAGTTGAACGCCGACGTCCCAGGCGGGGCCGTCGCCGTAGGCATCCTTCTGTTCCAGGCTCTTCCAGCCATAGGCCCCCTTGAGGTCCAGCCGCGGCTTGTCCTGGGAGGCAGCCAGGACGACCTGTTCCTGATAGATGCCGATCCGGTAGCGAAGATCGGCGAGGTCCGGCCGCTTGCGGCAAGCCAAAGCAAAGGCCGCTTCGTAGGAGAGGCCCGGGCCGGGCTGCGCCTCCAGGTTGCCCGTCGCGTCGATCTCCTCTCCCTCCAGGGCCAATAGAAACCGCAGCCGCTCCCGGGCGGTCCGGATCGCATTGTCCGACCGGATCGCCTCCGGCCGGGCGTTTTCCAGCGATACCTCGGCCGCCAGGACGTCGTAGTCGGTGGCCACGCCGCTCTGATATTTCCGTTGCGCCTCCTCCCGGTGCCGTTTCTTCTGTTCCAGGTTCTGCACCGCCAGGGCCTGCATCTCCCGGGCCAGCAGAACGTCGTAGAAGGCGGCCGAGACATCGCGCCCGGCCGCCTGTTGATAGACCCGCAACTGCTCGTCGGCCGATTGGAGTCCCACCTTGGCGGCCCGGATCGCCGCGCTGACCTGGCCCCAGGTGAAGAGGGGCTGGGTCAGGGAGATCTGGGCCAGGCCCCGCTGGTTCCACTTTGTCATGGCCGGTCCCAGGATCTTCTGCCCTTCGTCCCGGTCCTGACTGAGGGACCCGATGGCGGTCAATTTCGGCAGGGCGGCGGCCCGCTCTTCCAGGTATTTCCCTTCCGTCCAGGCCATGAAGGCCCGGGCCTTTTCGATGTCCCGGTTGTTCGCCGCGGCGATCGCCAGCGCCTCGGCGAGGGTCAGCAACCGCGGGCCGGCCTTCCCGGCCGCGGCCTCGGCCGCCGGCCCTGAAGCCGGCAGACAGAGGAGCAACAGCAGCCAGAGCCCTCCTATGATGGCCGCCCTCCTCGGACCCCAAGCGGTCTTTTCTATTTCTTCACCAAGCCGGTTCATGACTCTTTGAGCCTCCCCACTCCCATTTTCTTCACCAACCAGTTCCCCAGGTCCTCCATGTAGGTGTACATGACCGGGACGACCAGGAGCGTGAGCAGCGTCGAGGTCAGAAGCCCGCCCACCACCGCCCGGGCCATGGGGGCCCGCATCTCCGCCCCGGCCCCGATGGCAAGCGCCAGGGGCAGCATGCCGAAGATCATCGCCAGCGTCGTCATGACGATGGGACGCAGCCGCGTCCTCCCGGCGGCGATGACGGCCTCGCGCCTCTCCATGCCCCGGGCCCGCAGGATTTTGGCGTAATCGACGAGCAGGATCGCGTTTTTCGTCACCAGTCCCATGAGCATGATGAGACCGATGAGCGACATGATGTTGATCGTGTCCCCGGTCAGAAAAAGCATCCCCGCCATCCCGACGATGGAGAGGGGCAGGGAAAACATGATCGCCAGCGGCTCCAGGAAGGACTCGAACTGGGCGGCCAGGATGAAGTAGACGAAGAGGACCGCGAGGATCAGGGACTCGGCCATATACCCGAAGGATTCCTCCATATCCGCCGCATCGCCCGTGAAGACCACCCGATAGCCCGGCGCCATGGCCATCGTCCGGGCGGCGGCCTGCACCTTCTCCACCGCCGTGCCGAGGGGCAGATCCTCCAGGTTCGCCCCGATCGTCACCTGACGGTTCAACTCCTGGCGATTGATCTCCGACGGGGTGGCGTGGGAGGTGTAAGAAACCAAATTAGCCAAAGGCAGGAGTGTCTCGCCGCCGGCCGGGTTGGGCACGCTCAACCGCAGATCCCGCACCTGTTCGGGGCTCTCCCGCAGCGACGCCGGCAGGCGCACCCGGACGTTGACCGCGTCGCCGTCCGCGTCTTCATAGGTGGACACGGCCTCGCCGCCGACCAGCACGCCTACGGTCCGGACGATGGCGGCGGTGGTCACACCGGCGCTGGCAGCCTTTTCCCGATCGACGGTCAGGCGGTATTCGGGAATGTCATGCTCCAGGCTGACCTCGATATCCCGAATCCCCGGGATCGCCTGCATCTTGTCGCGCAACTCGGCGGCGTAGGCCTTCAGCTTCTGGATGTCCGTTCCCCGCAGGTTCACCTGGAGGGGTTTGCGGCTCTGCCCCGACTCGTCGACGAGTTCGATGGAGGTGATGATCCCCGGAAGTCGGCTGAACCGCCGGCGGAACTCCTGCTGCACCTCCGCCTGGCTCATGCTCCGCTCCTTGCGCTCCTTGAGTTTCACGAAGACCACGCCGTTGCGGACCGTGCCGTTGTCGCCGGCGCCGATCGTGGCGTAGGTGAGGGCTACCGCCGGAATGTCGCGGATCGAGGCCAGAAGCGCCTCCAACCGTCCCCGGCTCTCGGCGAGCGAAGCGTCGGGCGCGGTTTTGAAGGTCACGTTGAACTCCCCGCTGTCGATGTCCGGGAAAAAGGCGGACTGGAGGGAACCGAAGAGCAGTATCCCCCCGGCAAAGGCGGCGAGGGAAATGGCGACGACGCTCTTGCGATGGTCCAACGCCCAGCCGATCATCCGGCGATAACCGTCGGCCACCTGCTCGAAGCCGTCGTTGAACCGCTCCAGGAGCCGGGAGAGCCCCCGCCGCTTGCCTTTGGCGGCGATCGCCGGATCGACCCAGCGGGAGGAGAGCATCGGATCGAGGGTGAAGGAGACGAAGAGCGACACCAGGACCGCGAAGGCCACGGTCATCCCGAACTGGAAGAAGAAACGGCCGACGATCCCCTTCATGAAGGCGACGGGGACGAAGACGGCCACGATCGACAGGGAGGTGGCGAAGACCGCGAGGCCGATCTCGGTCGTCCCGTTGCGGGCGGCTTCGATATGGCCCTCCCCCCGCTCCAGATGGCGGACGATGTTCTCCCGGACGACGATCGCGTCGTCGATCAAAAGCCCCGTAGCCAACGACAGGGCCATCATCGTCATCACGTTGATCGACATCCCCAGGGCCTTCATGGCAAAAAAGGCCGAGACGATCGAGATCGGCAGCGTCAGCCCCGTGATCACCGTCGAGCGCCAGGAGTTGATGAAGCAAAAGACGATGAGGATCGTCAGGATGCCGCCCATGATCAGCGTCTCCTGCACATCGGCGAGGGATTCGCGGGTGAAGACGGAGGTGTCCCGGACCACCGAGAGGGTCGTCCCCGGGGGAAGTTCGGCCTTAAGCTCCAATGCCGTCTTCTTGACCGCATCGGCCACGGCGACGATATTGGCGCCCGACTGCTTGACGATGTCGAGGGCCACGGCGGGAACGCCGTTGACCATGCCCAGCGAACGGGGCTCCTCGATGCCGTCCCGAATTTCGGCGACTTCGCCGAGCCTGATCGGCCGCCCGTTGCGCTGCACGATCACCATGGACTTAAACTGCTCCACCCGATCGGGCTTGCCGGCCACCCGGAGATTCACCTCCGTCGCCCCCCGGTTCATTCTGCCCAGGGGGGTGTTCACGTTTTCCGACTGGAGACCGTTGACCACGGCGTCAATGCCGAGCCCCAGGGCCGAAAGGCGCGCCGAATCGACGATCACGTTGACTTCCCTTTTCGCCCCCCCGACCAGATCCACCTTGCCGACCCCGGCGATCCCTTCGAAGCGGCGCTTGATCTGCTTGTCCACCAGGGTGGTGAGGTCCCGGGGCGAGAGGGTCTCGGACCGGATCGCGAGCGATACGACGGGGATCGCGGCGATGTCCATCTTCTGGATGATCGGCTCTTCGATCCCCTGGGGGAGCAGGCCGCGGGCGGCATTGACCTTGGCCCGGACCTCCTGGGCCATGTCGTTGAGCCGCTCTTCGAGGCGAAACTCGATGATCACCGTGGAAACCCCTTCCCGGGAGTAGGAGATGACGTGCTTCACCCCCGAGATGCCGTTGACGGACTCCTCGATCTTCTTGGAGACCTCCCGCTCGACGCTCTCCGGGGAGGCGCCGGGAAATTTCGTCACGACCGACAGGACCGGAATCTCGACGTTGGGATACATCTCGACGGGCAGCCAGCGATAGGAGAAGATCCCCAGGGTCGCCAGGACCAGGACCATGACCGTCGCGAAGACGGGCCGGCGGATGGACAGATCGGACAGGATCATCGTTTAGCCCCCTGCTTTGCGGCGATGAGGAGCGCATCTCCCTCTTTCACGTTGAACCCCCCGCGGACCACATAGCCCTCGCCCGGGGCCAGGCCGGAGACGATCTCGACCCCCGCTTCGGTCACAAGCCCGGTCTGCACCTCCCGCCCCTGCGCCCGGTTGCCGGCAGCGATCCAGATCCGGGCCCTTTTGCCGACCACATCCCAGTTTAAAAGGGCGTCCCGGGGGACCAGGACGACCCCTTCCTTTAGCCCCGTGACAATCCGTCCCTTGACGAAAAGGCCGCCCCGGAGTTCTTCCCGGCCGTTGTCCACCTCCGCGATGACGCGCACCGAGCGGTCCGCCTCGCTCACGGCCGGGTTGACGAACCGGACCGTTCCCTTAAAGGACCGGCCCGGCAGGGCGTCCGTCGAAAAAAGCAGCGCCAGTCCCGGCCGCAAGCCGGCCATGGCCGTGGACGGCACGGTGACCGTCAGATTCAGGATGCGATTGTCCACGATATGGAAGAGGGGATGGTTGGCGCCGGCCTCGCCGACCAGATCGCCCACGTTGGCGCGGCGCTCGGAAACGATTCCCGTCAGCGGGGCCTGGATCAGCCCCTTGGTCAGGCGGGCGCGCACCTGGCGGAGTTCCTCCTCGGCGGCCTGGACCTGGGCCTCGGCCGCCGCGATTCGCGCCGCGGCGGCGTCCGACTCGGTACCGGCGTCGTCCAGGGCCTGCCGGGTCGCCAGACCCGCTTCCTTCAACTGGATCACCCGTTCCAACTCACGCCGGGCGCGGGTGTCCGCCACCCGCGCCTGGAGCAGCGACGCCTTGGCCGACTCCAGGCTGGCTTCGGTCCGCTTGACCAGCGCCTCCTGCTCCCGCACGTCGAGCCGGGCCAGCGGCGCCCCTTTGGCCACCCGGACCCACTCGGTGACGTACACCTCGCGGACGAGGCCGACAATTTCGGACTTGACGTCCACCTCGAACTTGGGGGTCAGGCTGCCCGTGACCTCGATGCCCTCGGTCAGGGACCCTGTCGCTGCCACGGCCGTCTCGACGGCGACAGGAGGACGCACCGCCGCCGCAGTCGCCGGTTTTTCGGCTTCCTTGCCCTGGGAACATCCGTAAAAGAGCCCCACGATGATCGCCACTCCCAGCCAACATCCGCTGCGCTTCATGATGCCTTTTCCTTTCCTCTTTCGGCCGCCAGGCCGTCGAACACCAGGGCCAGAAGCCGCTGGAACGTCTCCCGATCGATCCGGGAGACCTGTTTACAGAGTTGATCCTCGATCGCCATTTCGATCGTCCCCAGGACGATCCAGGCCATGTCGCCGGCATTGCCGGGACGGAATTCCCCCCCGGCGATCCCCTCTTCCAGGAGTTGGGTGATCAGATCGTGGTACCGCTGATGATAGGCGTCGAAATCGAAATAGGGGGACTCACCCGGAGGGCCGAAGTAAGCGGCATGCATCAGGCGAATGAAATCCAGATCCTCCCGGACGTGATCGAAGCCATCCATCAAGAGGGCCATCAGGTGATTCCGGACCGCGCCCTGCCCCCGGCGACGACGGGCAACGACGGACTCGAGACTCGCAAAGTGGGTCCGCATCAGGGCCAGGAAGAGTCCCTCCTTGCTCCCGAAGTAGTAGTAAAGAACGGGCTTGGTCACCCCGGCCGCCGCCACCAATTCCCGGACGGTCGTCGCGGCATAGCCCCGGTGGGTGAACAGGTTGAGCGCCGCCTGCATCAGCCCCTCCCGGATCGACCCTTCGGGCTTTGGCGGGTCCCCACTCTCGTTTCGGCAATCCGCCGATTTCACCGACCGGCTTTTTTCCTTCATGACGACGCCTCCTTCTTACCGACCGGTAGGTATACAGTTTAGCGCTAGGTGTCAAGGGGAATCTTCTCCCGACAGCCTACTTAATGCCTTGAGTTCGAGCCGATAATGCGGTAGTTTTCATGAAATTTTCGAGCGACAGGGGATCCCGCCGATGATCAAGCTAAACCGGAAGGAATTCGACAGCGCGGTCCGCAAGGCCTATCGCCGCATCCCGATAGAGATCCGGGAGCGGATGGGCAACGTCGTTCTCACCGTAAAAAGGCGTCCGACACAAGAAATGCTCGCCTCGCTGGGTTATCCGCCCGACGAACCGCTGCTGGGGCTCTACGAGGGCGCCTCCCTTTTGGAGCATTCTTTTTTCGAAACGCCGTCCTTCCTTCCGGACAGGATCTACATCTTTCAGGAACCCCTGGAAGAGATGTGCGCAAGTCTTGCGGAACTGGAACGGGAGATCGAAATCACCGTCGTCCATGAGATCGCCCATTTTCTCGGCATCGGCGAAGACCGGCTGACGGAGCTGGGATACGGCTGAAGGGCCGGGCTTTCTGGGGCGCTGGACGGACGCAGCGCCCTGGGCAATACCGGCAAGGGCAGAGGAGAGAGGAAAGATGGGAATGGAAGCACTGGGTTGGTTGTTTGCGGGACTGGCAACGGGCAGCGTCGCTGTTTTTTTCCTGATGCGACCGCAGATCCGCGCGGCGGCTGAGGCGGCCCGCCAGACGGCGGCACTGGAGGGGGCCACGCTCGCGGAACGGCTCCAGGGACGCGACGAACAACTTTTCCGGGCCAGAGAGACGCTTGCCGCCGCCCAGGCGGAACTCCTGGAGCTCCGCGCCGAACTGACCCGCCAGACCGAGCGGCGTTCGACCGCCGAGGAAAAGAATACGCGGATTCCGGAACTGGAACAGGCGGTTGCCCTGAAAGAGGCGCTGATCCTGGGGCTCCAGAAGGAAGCGGGCGATCTGCGGATCTGCCTATCGGAGACGGAGGTGAAACAGGAGGAGGAACGGCACGCCGCGGAAGAGAAGCTCGCCCTGATCGAGAACGCCCGCCAGAACCTCTCCGACGCCTTCCAGGCCCTCTCCGCCGAAGCGCTGCGCTCCAACAACCGCTCCTTCCTCGAACTGGCCGGGGCTACACTGGAAAAATTCCAGGAAGGGGCACGAAACGACCTGACCACCCGCCAGAAGGCCATCGACGAACTCGTGAAGCCCCTGAAGGAATCGCTCAGCCAGGTGGACGGCCGGATTCGCGAAATCGAGCAGCTCCGCACCACCGCCTATGCGACCCTCACCGAGCAGCTCAAATCCCTGGCCCTGACCCAGTGCCGGTTGGAAGGTGAGACGGGCAACCTCGTCCGGGCGCTCCGGGCGCCCGTCGTCCGCGGTCGCTGGGGAGAAATCCAGTTGCAAAGGGTGGTCGAGATGGCGGGGATGATCGAGTACTGCGACTTCCTCCAGCAGGAATCGGCAACCGCCGAAACGGGCCGGCTGCGGCCCGACATGGTCATCCGCCTCCCGAACGGCAAGAATGTCGTGATCGACGCCAAGGCGCCGCTTCAGGCCTATCTGGAAGCCCTGGAAGCGCCCGATGAGGCGACGCGCACGGCAAAGCTCAAGGACCACGGCCGCCAGATCCGGGTCCACCTCCAGGCCCTGGGGGCCAAGGCCTACTGGGAACAGTTCCAGCCGGCGCCGGAGTTCGCGGTCCTCTTTCTTCCCGGCGAGACCTTCTTCAGCGCCGCCCTGGAGCAGGACCCCTCGCTGATCGAATACGGCGTGGGGCAAAAAGTCATTCTCGCGACGCCCACGACGCTCATCGCCCTTCTCAAGGCCGTCGCCTACGGATGGCGCCAGGAGCAGCTCGCCGAAAACGCCGAGGAGATCTGTCAATTGGGAAAGCAGCTCTACGAAAGGGTTGCCACCTGGGCAGGACATCTGGCCGGAGTCGGGAAGAACCTCGACAACGCCGTGAAGACCTATAACGAGGCCATGGGATCCTACGAGAGCCGCGTCCTGGTCACGGCCCGCAAGTTTCGGGAACTGGGCGCTTCTACGAACGGGGAGATCGATACCCCCCTGGAGATCGACCGGACCGCACGCTCCTTGCCGCCCCCGGAATAAAACCGGTCGGCCGACGGCAAAACCGGCAGAGACGCGAAGTCCTCCGCGATCCCGCAGGAGGGGAACCTTTCCTGTAGCCGGCAAAATCCGAAACCAGCGGCTGGAAATTGATAAAAAAAACGCCCGCGGCGCGGGATTTCTCCCGCACGGCGAGCGCCGTTTTTTCTCAGATCGAACCCGGACTTGCCGGTCTTAGTACCGGCCCCGGCCTCCGCCGCCGCCCTGTCCGCCTCTGAAACCGCCGCCGCTCCGGCGCGGACCGCTCGATTCCGTCTTGGGGCGGGCTTCATTGACGGTGATGGTTTTGCCGTCCAGATCGCCGCCGTTGAACTTCTTGATCGCCTCCTGGGCCCCCTCTTCGGTCGCCATTTCGACGAAGCCGAATCCCCGCGAAACGCCGGAGAACTTGTCCTTGATGACGGAAACCGATGCCACTTCCCCGGCTTCGGAAAAATTGTTCCGCAGATCATCCTCGGTGACCTTCTGCGACAGGTTTCCTACGTAAAGATTCTTATTCATTTTTTCCCTCCTTGTTTAATCGCGGTCCTGGCGATCGCGATATGTCCCTCCGCTCTTCCCCGGCATAGGGACAACGGGCAGTGTTGCACTCCCAAGTGGAGTATATCTGACCGGAGAAGGAGGTTGCGCAAAGAAAAAAAGCCGCCAAGACTCTGAAGAGACTGGCGGCTTGCCTTACGCTTCCAGTTGCCGATATGTAACCCCCCTCAGCCAAGGATGCCCGCCTTGACTCCCCCCGGCACGGGTTCTATTTGTACGCTGCCCCACTGGTGAAGTCAAGCCATTTCTCCAAATATGCCGGCGACCTTGCGGCCCGGCCAGAGGGATTTCAAAAGCGCCGCCGCCTGCCGGTGATCGCAGCTTCCGAATTCGTCGCTCCGGCCCCAGATGAAGATCGATCCGTCCGCCTCGCAGCGCAGATGGGCGCCGCCCAACTCGTCGATCCGCGCGTCGAAAAGACCCAGGTCGCGGATCTCCGCCTCGGCATTCCGGAGAATGTCCCGGTGCCAGCGCCCGCCGGAGCGAAGGACCAGCAGCGACTCCTTCCCGGCCACGATCGAAAGGAGCATGATCTTGCCGCTGTAGCCTTCCGGCAGAACCACAACGGGAACGATCTTGGCCAGCGAAGAGCGTTTCATCCCTCTTTCCCGTCCTCGGCCTTGTGCCCGTCAGTATCGGCAGCATCGGGTTTCTTGTCCTCTTTCCGGAGGAGTCCCAGACCGACCAGGACCACGGCGATGGCCGAAAGCACCCATACCCCATAGGTCTTCTCCGCCATCAGAATGGCCCAGCAGACCACTATCAATCCAATGGCGATCAAAAAACCCTTCAAACCCAACTTCCCTTTGCCCCTTTGCCCCGGAGAGATCCCCGACGGACCTGACGCCGAAGGCGGGACCGTCTTTCCGGCGTCCTGGCATTCATTGTCCCGACGGTCGGTTGTCCCGGTCGCCTCCCGGCCGCTTTCCGACGCCCCACGGCTATCCGCTGTCCCGTTCATTCCCTTCCATTCCTCCTGCACCTATCGCCAAAGGCCGACCGCTGGGCGTCCGGCAGATGATTGCTGGGATCTCTCTTGCGCATAAAAGTAAAAAAAGGTCAAGAAAAGCCGACATCTGGCCGTCAACAATAGGGATCTCGCGGGCCGATCGCCTGAGCCGGCAGGGATGGGCGCCTTGCATGTCCGGCCGGTTGTTCAATGGCTGGCAAGAGCCGGCCAATGAAAGTTTCCATTGACGCTCTCGCCGTTTCGTATTATCGAAAAAGGGTGAATGCAACCTTCTTCTTTTCCGAAGGGGACCGAGAACCTCGTTGGCTATGAACCCATCGTCCCATCCACCCTCCCCGACAGGGGAGCAGCCCTGGCAGTTGACCCTCTACGTCCTGTTCGCCGCCCAACTGCTGTCGATCATCGGCTTCGCCTTCACGCTGCCCTTTCTGCCCTTCTATATCCGGGAACTGGGGATCACCGACGAACGTTTCGTCCCGATCTGGGCCGGGATCATGGTCGCTTCGGCCAGTCTGGTCATGGCCTTCTTCTCCCCCCTCTGGGGATGGCTGTCCGACCGGTACGGGCGGAAGATCATGGTGGAACGGGCCATGTTCGGCGGCGCCTTTGTCGTCTTCGCCATGGGCCTCGTGGACAACATCTGGCAACTCCTCTTCCTCCGCTTCCTCTCCGGAGCGACCACCGGCACCATTGCCGCCGCCATCGCCATGATCTCCGCCATCGTCCCACGGCAAAAATTGGGATACAGCCTCGGCCTCATGCAGGTGGCGGTCTTTCTGGGAATGACCCTGGGTCCCTGGATCGGAGGCATTCTCGCCGACGCGATCGGTTATCGGGCCACCTTCATGGTCGGCGGCCTGATCCTGCTTTTGGGCGGCCTGCTGGTCCTCTTCGGAACAAAGGAACGCTTTGTCCGCCCCTCCAAAGATGCCCTGGAAAAGAGCGGAAAGCTCTTTTCGCTGCTCGCCTACGGCGGTTTTCCCGCCATGCTCGCCCTGTTCTTCTTCTTCCACTGCACCGTCCATTTCGCCGCCCCGATCCTGCCCTTGTTCATCGAATGGCTCTACGGCCCGAACCAAGGGGGCCTGGCCTCGACCACGGGCCTGCTCTTTGCAATCAGCGGCGGAGCGGCCGCTTTGGCCGCCGGCGGGATCGGCGGCCTCAGCGACCGGACGGGCTACAAACCGATCCTCGTCACCAGCGTCGTTTTGACGGCGGTCAGCATGCTCCTCCACGGTCTGGCGCAGACCATCACACACCTGGTCCTGTTGCGGATCTTCTACGGAATCGCCGCCGGGGGCATCCTGCCGGCGATGAACGCCTTGGTGGGCCGAATCATTCCCCAGAAAAGCTACGGGATGGCCTACGGCCTGACCTCCTCGATGACCTGTCTGGGCATGGCCGCGGGTCCCTTCATCGGCGGGTTCATGGCCTCCTGGTGGGGCTACCGCTGGCCCTTCGTCCTGGTCGGCGCCATGCTGATCCTGATCTGCCTGCCCATCGCCCTCGGCGTCAGACGGAGCGCCCATTGACGCGATCCGGCGGCATCCTCTTTTTATGGTCTTCCAGGATCCTTTCCAAGAAGTCGAATGATTAGCGAATTATTCCTTGACATTCGCCAAAAGCTGGCGTACAGGGGTAACAACAATAAGTTTGGATGAAGACATTATGATAGATGAAAGCGGCCGCCAAGCTTTTTGCAATGTTTGGTGGCTTTTTTGCTTTCTGTCATTGTGCGAATCCGACTTAAGGGATCTATTTAAAAAAGGAGGACGCAAGCAATGGCAGAAGGTAAAGTGAAGTGGTTCAATGAGCAGAAGGGTTTCGGGTTCATCGAGAAGGACGAGGGTGGAGATGTGTTCGTTCATCATAGCGCCATCCAGGCCGTCGGCTTCAAGACGCTCGCCGAGGGTCAGCGCGTCAGCTTCGAAGTGAAGCAGGGCCCGAAGGGTCCGGCGGCGGAAAACGTCAAACCTTTATAAGCCGCATTAACGTAATCCACGCTAAAGCGTCCCGTCCTTTTAGGCCGGGACGCTTTTTTTTTACGACGGGAAATCGGACACCAAAGAGGGTTCAAGCTTTATCGCCTCATTCCAAGTCCTCAGCTTTCCTCCCAATTCCGGGAACGGTCCAGCGCCCGCCGCCACCCCCGCTGGAGCCTTCCGACCCGCTGCGAATCCATCTGGGGTGAAAAACGGGTCGCCGTCGGATTCCAATCGACGCTCTCAGAAGAATTCTTCCAGCAGCCCACGGCGAGGCCGGCCAAAGCGGCAGCCCCCAGGGCGGTGGTCTCCACCAAAGCGGGTCGCACCACGGGAACGCCCAGGAGGTCGGCCTGGAACTGCATCAGCGTGTCATTGGCCGCCGCGCCGCCATCGACGCGCAGCTCCGCAATGCCGATGCGGGAATCGCCCTGCATGCAGGCCAGCAGATCCGCCGACTGATAGGCGATGCTCTCCAGGGCGGCGCGGGCGATATGGGCGGCCTTCGTGCCCCGGGTCATCCCCACCAGGGCGCCCCGCGCGTAGGGGTCCCAATGGGGCGCGCCCAGCCCCGCGAAGGCCGGCACCAGGTAGACCCCTTCCGTATCGGCGACCTGGCAGGCCAGCGCCTCCACCTCGTCGGAAGAACGAATGATCCCCAGGCCGTCGCGAAGCCACTGCACCACGGCGCCGCCGACAAAGACGCTCCCTTCGAGGGCGTACTCCGTCCGGGTCCCGATCCGCCAGGCCACCGTGGTGAGCAGCCGGTGGGACGACACGACGAGGGCCGATCCCGTATTCATCAGCATGAAGCAACCGGTGCCGTAGGTGTTCTTCACCAGGCCGGGAGCCGTGCAACGCTGGCCGAAGAGGGCCGCCTGCTGATCGCCGGCCGCCCCGGCGATGGGGATCCCTTCGGGAAAGCCGGGCGCGGTTGTTTTCCCGTAAACCTCGCTGGAGGCATGGATTTCCGGAAGCATCGCCCGGGGGATCTTCAGCATTCCCAAGAGTTCGTCATCCCAGTCGCCGGTGTGGATGTTGCAGAGCATCGTCCGGGAGGCGTTCGACAGGTCGGTCACATGCCGGGCGCCGCCGGTGAGGTTCCAGATCAGCCAGGTGTCGATCGTGCCGAAGGCAAGCCGGCCCTCTTCGGCCTGACGCCGGGCGCCGGGGCAATGATCGAGGATCCAGGCGATCTTGGTCCCCGAGAAGTAGGCGTCGGAAAAAAGACCGGTCTTCTCCCGGATCGGCCGCTCGAACCCTTCGTCGATGAGCCGCTGGCAGACATCGGCGGTGCGCCGGTCCTGCCAGACGATGGCGTTGTAGACGGGCTTTCCGGTGGCCCGGTCCCAGACCACCGTCGTTTCCCGCTGGTTGGCGATGCCGATGGCCGCGATGTCGGAGCCTGCCAGCCCCGCATTCTTCAAGGCGAGTTGAGCCACTGCGGCCTGGGATTCCCATATCTCAAGAGGGTCGTGCTCCACAAGGCCCGGCTGGGGATAGACCTGGCGGAGCTCTTTTTGGGCCGAACCTACGGGCCGGCCGGCCGTATCGAAAACGATTGCCCGGGAACTGGTGGTGCCCTGATCGAGGGCCATTAAATAAGCCACAAAAACCTCCTTCAGCATTGCATAATGGATTGCAAAGCGGACCGGATTGGCCGCCTTTCACTTCATCGCATAGGTGTCGATCGGCGGGGTGGAGATCGCCACTCTTTTTTCTCCGGTGATTTTGATCATGATCCTTAAGCCGAGTAGCGAATACCAGTCGCCGATGCTTTGTTCCCGGTCATCCAGCACAGCGAAACCGTGCAGCAGGACGGCATTTTCCCACGCCCTGGCCTGCATGTTTTTGACCAATGCCTGCATCCCTTCCCCGTTCACATCCCGTTTTCTCCATAAATCGGAATCCAACGTCCATGTTTTATCCAGACCCAGGAGGGCGTTGGGATAATCGTCGGGACCGCTGCTGTAGTATTGCCTTTCCGGATCCACAACGAATGACTCGTAGGCCCTTGCCGCATCTCCGCTTGCCCGCAGCTTTCCGTAACGCCCCCTGGCGAAAGCGGAGAAGAGGAGAATAAGGGCGACGATCACGGCCGCAGCAATGACGAGGCTGGTCAAAGTCATGATAAAATCATACACCAGACGGGCGGCCTTGTCACAGGGTTTCCCAATTTAGCCACAATTCTATTGTCTTCCGTAAAATTGATCGGGAAAACCTTGCCGAACGGAAAAATGTCGGGTATGAAGAAAAAAAATTCACTGATCCACCCAAGGAGGAATCGGCATGACCGCAAAACAATGGGACGCGCCGCCGGCGATGCAAATCGATCCGGCGAAGACTTACCTCGTCACGATGGAGACGAACCGGGGCACGATCGAACTGGAACTGGCGCCGCAGCATGCGCCCAAGACGGTCAACAACTTCGTCTTTCTCGCCAAAGGGGGGTACTATGACGGCATCACCTTCCACCGGGTCATCGGCGATTTCATGATCCAGGGCGGCGATCCCACCGGGACAGGCTGCGGCGGGCCGGGCTACCAGTTCGAGGACGAACTGAAGGGAAACCCGCTGATCCATGACGCCAAGGTCATCTCCATGGCCAATGCCGGACCGAACACGAACGGCAGCCAGTTCTTCATCACCCATTCGCCGCAGCCCCATCTCAACGGCCGGCACACGGTCTTCGGAAAGGTGGTCAAGGGGCAGGAGGTCGTCGATGCGATCCGCCAGGGCGACGTGATGGAGAAGGTGTCGGTCGGCGAAAAGTAACCATTCGGACCGGTGAACAGCCCGGCGGTTTTGGTCACACCGATCCCGTTGCGGTGGCGACCGCTCCGAAGCGACGGACAGAGAGGCAAGCGATCCCATGCAGGCCATGGTCTTGACGGGCATCTCCTCTTTTAGGGACAATCCCGCGCCGCTGGTTTTGACGGAACTTCCCCGGCCCGAACCCGGACCGGGGGAGATCCTGGTCGCCGTCTCCGCCTGCGGCGTCTGCCATACGGAACTCGACGAGATCGAGGGCCGGACGCCGCCTTCCCTCTTCCCCGTGGTTTTGGGCCATCAGATCCTGGGACGGGTCGCCGCCTTGGGGGAACAGGCCGGACGGTTCCCGATCGGCGCCCGGGTAGGCGTGGGCTGGATTCATCAGGCCTGCGGCGGCTGTAGCCACTGCCTTTCGGGCAACGAAAACCTCTGCGCCCGGTTTCGAGCCACGGGCCGCGACGTAAACGGCGGCTATGGGGAATACATGACCGTCCCCGAGGCGTTTGCCTGCCCGATCCCCGACTGTTTTTCGGATGCTGAGGCGGCGCCGCTCCTCTGCGCCGGGGCCATCGGCTGGCGGTCGCTTCGTCTGACCGGCCTCAAGGACGGCCAGAACCTCGGCCTTGCGGGGTTCGGCGCCTCGGCGCACCTGGTCCTCAAGACCGTCCGCCACCGTTTCGCCCGCACGAAAGTCTTCGTCTTTGCCCGGAACGAAAGGGAACGCGTCTTTGCCCGCGAGCTGGGGGCCTTCTGGGCAGGGGCAATTGAGGAGAGGCCACCGGAAATGCTCCAGGCGATCATCGATACGACGCCGGCCTGGAAGCCGGTGGTCGAGGCCCTCAAGCACCTCGCTCCCGGAGGCCGTCTGGTCATCAATGCGATCCGCAAAGAAACGGGTGACAAGGACGAACTGCTCGGGCTGGATTACCCCTCCCATCTCTGGCTGGAAAAGGAGATCAAGAGCGTGGCCAATGTGACCCGGCAAGACATCTCCGAATTTCTCGCCCTGGCGGCCGAGATCCCCCTTCGGCCGGAGGTGGAAGAGTACCCCTTAAGGGAAGCCAACCGGGCGCTCGCCGAACTCAAGGCGGGGAAGATCCGGGGGGCAAAGGTCCTGAGGATCGCCTGAGCGCCGCAGCCCTCCGCAGCAGGCAAGAGGCGGTCCGGAGCGAAAGAGACAATGGCATGAAAAGAGATCTTATCGGACTGCATACCTCGGTGCTTCTCTTGAGCGGCGCAAGCCTGTCCGCCAAGCTGATCACCCTGGCGGCGACACAGACCATCGCCCTGCGCGCCCTGATCGCAACGCTGGCCCTGTTCGTTTTCGTAAAGTTCACGGGCACCCGGATGGGGCTGCGATCTCGGGCGGATCTCGGCTGGATACTGCTCACCGGTCTGATCGTGGCCGCACACTGGGTCGTCTTCTTTACGGGGATTCAGGCGTCCAGCGTCGCCATCGTCTTGACTGCCTTCTACACCTTCCCGGTCATCACGGTCCTGATGGAAGCGCTGCTCCACCGCCATGCAGTCGACCGCCGCAATCTTGTGCTCGCCCTGATCGTCTTCGCAGGCGTCTATCTGGCCGTCCCCGGCGGATTCGCAGGCGGCCGCCTGGCCATCGGGGCGGCCCTGGGAATCCTCTCCGGCTGCCTCTACTCCCTGCGGAACGTTCTCTACCGCAAGCACCTCCGGAACTACCCGGCGAGCGCCATGATGCTCTATCAAACCGCCGTCGTCGCGGTCGTTCTACTCCCCTTCCTCTCCACCGGAATCGACCTTCGGACCGACCATCGCTGGATCTACCTGCTGGCCCTGGGCGTTCTTTTCACCGCCGTCGCCCACACCCTCTACGTCAACAGCCTGCGGACGATCCGGGCGTCCACGGCGGGCCTCATCTCCTGCATGGAACCGATCTACGGCATGATTCTGGCCGCGGTCGTGCTCGGCGAGAAGCCGGGGATGCAGACGATAGCCGGGGCGCTGATCGTCGTAACCGCGGCGGTCTACACCTCGATTCGGGTGAACCGGACGGCAAAGGAAGAGGCGAGCAAGGTCAGCTGACGGGATCTGCTTTCAAGAAGACCTGAAGAGTTCAAACGGGCATTGATGGCTCAGGTGATTTCCCTTGACAGAGATGACTATTTTCCTTAGGCTTTTAACGCATAGCATTGTGAGGAAGAGATTATGAAAGCCATAAAACGTAAAGTAACGGATATGACTGTGGATGAGCTTAAGGGTATCATCCATGAAGCGATCGCCGAGGATATGGAAGTCTGGCGGGAGACCTTTGAAATCATGGCGGATGGAAAACTGATGGGACAGATCCGACAGGCAGATCTGGACAGGGCAGTCGGCAAGAAAGGCGCCTTTGTTGCCTGGGATGATCTGAAAAATGCATAGAATTCTTTTGCATCGAAATGCCGTCAAATTCTACCGGAAGGCTGACGGCACCTTGAAGGAAAGAATCGCAGACGCCATTGATGTCATTACCAGGAATCCCCACCTGGATAGCCATATCAGGAAATTGAAAGGGGAGCTCAAACACATGCATCGTTTCCGAATGGGCGATCTACGTATCCTTTACGAGATCGATCAAGCCCTGTGATCATCCCATTCTCGACAAAGAGTACGAACTAGGTTCCGCCACAGGTGATTACGTTTGCACAAAATGCGGTAAGTCCGGATGGGGAAGTGACTGGAACAAGAAACACAATGAGAATACCGAGCGCTAACCTCTTGGCGACGCTGAGCGATAATGCCGCGCAGTTACCCTGACCTTGTACGTAACTCTCATTCGACTGGCAATCAATTTCCCCAGATTCTTGAAATTATTGCCTCGCAGGTGAAATAAATAGCCAGCCTTAGTGCCCAAGGCTTGTATCGATTTAACCGTCGCGGCAAGGATCATTCAATAAGGATCTTGCCCGCAGGCGCGGCGATCACTTCGCCGACGATGGCCGCGGCCTCGATCCCTGCCGCGTGCATCTTTTGCAGCAAGGCCGGCGCCGTGGCCTTGGGCAGGGAGATGAGGAGTCCGCCGGCGGTCTGGGGATCGAAGAGGATATCGACGCGCCAGTCCGGACACCCCGGGGCAATCTCGATCTGCTTTTCGCGAAATTTCCGGTTCCGGATCAGGCCGCCGGGCACGATCCCCTCCTCGACGAAGGTCTGGATGCCGGAGAAAAAAGGCACCGCCGCGGCCCGGATGCGCAAACCCACCCCGCTCGCCTCGGCCATCTCCAGGGCGTGACCCAGAAAGCCGAAGCCGGTCACATCGGTGCAGGCGTGGATATCCTCCCTTTCGGTCATGAGTTCCGCCGCTTTTTTGTTGAGCGTCGTCATGCACGCGACCGAACGGGCGACCAGCGCCGCATCGGCAAGCCCGCCCTTGAGCGCTGTGGCCACGATGCCCGTCCCCAGGGGCTTGGTCAAAATCAGGACGTCTCCCGCCTTCGCCCCTTTGTTGAAAAGGACCTTGTCGGGATGGATGACGCCGGTCACGGAAAGGCCGTATTTGGGTTCGTCGTCCTCGACGCTGTGGCCGCCGATCAAAAGGACGCCCGCCTCGCGCAGCTTGTCGTACCCGCCGCGCAGGATCTCCCGGAGGATTTTCACTTCCAGTTTCTTGATGGGAAAGCAGACGATGTTCATCGCCGTGACCGGCCGCCCGCCCATGGCGTAGACGTCGGAGAGGGCGTTCGTCACCGCGATCCGGCCGAAGGTGTAGGGGTCGTCCACGATGGGGGTGAAAAAATCGACGGTTTGGATGATCGCCAAATCGTCGCGGAGTTTATAGACCCCTGCGTCTTCCGCATGCTCCATCCCGACGATCAGGTTCGGATCGGTCATGAGCGGCAGATCTTTCAGCGCTTCTTGCAGGTCGCCCGGACCTATCTTACAGGCTCAACCCGCTCCGTGGACCGTCTCGGTCAGACGGACCTTCGCTTCCTCGTTCATGGCCGATCTCCTGAATGGTTTTATCCTTCTCACCGGAACATCTTCAGGTCAATCTTTACCAAAAATCGGCGCCGATTGCGAGGCGGAATCGCAGCCGCCCCAAAGGACGCTGCCCTGTCGGCGCGGTCCTTCGTTTCATTCCACTTTGCTTATCCCGACCGATTATGGTATTGACTAAAACTATGAAAGAAAGCCGTTTCCTGATCGGGGCACGGCGCCGGCCCTTTCCGGGCGCCATCACAGAGCTTTAAGATCCGAGGTTTTTTCAAAATGTTGCAGAAGCAGAAGTTGCGGTATTACAGCACGAATCGCCATCTGGACCATGTCCCGGGGATCACCCCCTTTCGGGAGACCGTTTCCTTCCGGGAGGCGCTGCTGATCGGCCAGGCCCCCGACGAAGGATTGTTCATGCCCGAGCAGATCCCCGTCCTTTCCTTGGAGGCCCTCAAAGCCCTCAAGGGAAAGCCTTACAGCGCCGCCGCCCTGCTGGTGGCAAAGGCCTTCCTGGCCGGGGAGATTCCTACGGCGCAGCTCAAGCGGATCATCGACGATGCCTACAACTATCCCGTGCCGCTGGAAAACGTCCTGGCACGCAAATACGTGATGCGCCTCGATCAGGGACCGACGGCCTCGTTCAAGGATTTCGCCGCCCGCATGATGGCCCGGCTCATGAGCGCCTACCGCTCCGCAGGAGAGCGCCTCAACGTCCTGGTCGCCACCTCGGGAGACACGGGAAGCGCCGTGGGCGACGCCTTTCGGGGCGTCGAGGGGGTCGCCGTGACGATCCTCTACCCGAGGACCGAGGTCAGCGGCCGACAAAAGCGGCAGTTGGATACCATCGGCCAGAACGTCCAGGCCATCTCCGTGGAAGGGAAGTTCGACGACTGCCAGAACCTGGTGAAACAGGCCTTCTCCGATCCCGACTTTGCGGACCTTCATCTGACCTCGGCCAATTCGATCAGCTTCGGGCGTATCCTCCCGCAGATCATCTATTACGTCTGGGCCTGGGCGCAGCTCTCCCGCGACGGAGAGCCGGCGGTCTTTTCCGTCCCTTCGGGAAACTTCGGCGACGCCCTGGGCTGCGAGTATGCCCGGCGCATGGGGCTTCCGGTGGGAAAGCTCGTCATGCCCACCAACGACAACGACGAATTTCCCCGCTTTTTGGAAACCGGCGTCTATGAAAAGGTTTCTCCCTCCCGGGCCTGCCTGTCCAACGCGATGAACGTCGGCCATCCCAGCAACCTGGCCCGCTTCTTCGACCTCTACGGCGGCACCGTGGACAGAAACGGCGTCGTCCACAAGGTCCCGGACATCGAGGAGATGAAGAAACACATCTATTCCGTCAGCATCTCCGATCGGGAAACGAAAAAGACGATCAAACGGATCTACGACCAGCACAAGGTGCTCCTGGAGCCCCACGGCGCCGTGGGCTGGCGGGGGCTCGAGGTCTATCTCGAACTCTTCGGCGACGTGCCGCTCTGCATCTCCCTGGAAACGGCCCATCCGGCCAAGTTCCCCGACGAGATTCGGGAACTCCTCGGGATCAACCCCGAACTCCCGCCGAGCTTGAAAGATATCGATGAGCGTTCGGGAGACCCGGCGTTTCTGAACGCCGATTACGAAACGGTCAAGACCTACCTGCTGCAAAACCTCAAGGCAAGGGACTAAAACCGGGTGCCGGGGTTTGACAGCCGACGGTCAGGAAACGCCAACCGGGACAGCGGCGGAAAGAGGGACCTTATGAAAGCATACATGGCGGTGCCGGTCCTGCTCTTCTTTTCCATCGGCCTTGCCGCGGCGCCGGCCCAGGAATACGGCAAGATCCGCCCCTTGAACGAAAGGGCCGCCCAGATTGTCCAACAGCGAGACCGTTTCGTCACCCAGGTGTTGACCTCCTACGGCATCCCCCACGAAGAAAATGAACAGGGCGCCGTGGTGCGGATCAAGATGGACGGCCGGTGGCTCGCGGTGACGGCAATCGAGGTCGTGCCGGTGGTCGAAGAAGCAGGCGGGCTACGACAGGTCACGGCCCATACCCTCTATTTCACCACCGCAACCGGCATTCTGGAACTCCGTTCGGAACTGAAGATCCGCTGATCCAAAGGCTCGGGCAGCACGTTGACGATCACTTATGAGCGGCGCTTGAATTCCGCGGGCGATGACGGCGGACTGACGAGCAGGAGCAGAGCATGACCGAGGAAGCGATCCCAGGCCGGACCGCAAAGACGCCCCACAATCTCCATTTCTTCCTGGCGACCCTGGGCGACGTCATTGCCGATACGATCCGCAACTATCGGAACAACGGCGACACGAACCAGGCCGCCGCGATCGCCCTTTACGCGATTCTCTCGATCATTCCCCTCTTCCTTCTCACTTATCTGCTGGTCGGCAACCTCTTTGGCGCCAATCCCGAGATCCAGGGGAAACTGATCGAAGGGATCCGCGAGTTCGTCCCCTCTTTTTCCGGGGAACTGCTCACCCAGTTCGGACAGATCGAGAGAAAGAGGACGACCCTCGGCTGGGTCGGAATCATCAGTTTGATCTGGTTTTCGGCCATGATCTTCAACGCCATCGAAACGGCGCTGAACATCATCTTCCGTTCCAAGAGCCACCGAAATTATTTTGCCTCGAAACTCCTGGCCATCGCCATGATCCCGCTGGGCTGGGCCATCGGCGTCGCCAGCGTGGGCATCACCTATATCGCCGCGGTCCTTGCCGAGCAGCCGCTGATCGGCGCCGGAGGACTGCTCTTTTTCCCGGTGCTCCACAACGCCCTTTTCCGGTATCTGCTTCCCTATCTGGTCACGGTCCTGTTTTTCACCGTCGTTTACAAGGTGATCCCCACCGGAAAGGTCAGTCTGAAGAGTGCCTTGGTCGGCAGCGCGATCTTCTCGGCCCTCATGGAAATCGCCAAACAGTTCTTTACCTGGTACGTCGCCAACTATACCCGCTACAACGTGATTTTCGGCTCCCTGGAGGCCGTCGTCATCCTCGTCATTTGGGCCTTCTACCTCTCCCTCATCCTATTGTTCTGCGCCGAACTCATCGCTTCCTATGAGCGACGGGACACGATCCTCCTGGAGAAGGCGCTGCTCCGCCCCCGCAAGGACGGCCTGCCGACCGACGTCCATCTCTTCCGGAAGTTCGGCCGCCTCTTCGAGAAGGATGCCTACATTTTCCGCGAAGGGGATGTCAGCGAAAGCATTTATTACATTCTGAGCGGCCGGGTCCGGATGGAGAAAAGCGCCGGAAAGGTGACCAAGATCCTGGCCGAGATGGGACCGGGGCAGTATTTCGGCGAAATGGCCGCGCTGATCCGCAGCCCGCGGACCGCCTCGGCCCGTTGCGCCGAGAGGTGCCACATCGCCGTCATCGAGAGCGACACCTTGCGCACGGTCCTGCGGGACAACGAAGAGGTCTCCCTGTTCATGCTCAAGGAGTTCTCCAACCGGCTCCGGCGCGGCAACGAGGCGCTGGACAGGCTGACCCAGGACTGGATCGCCCTCATGGCGACCCTCTATTTCCTGCGCGCCTGGCCGTTGGCGGCGGGGCGGGACCCCGTTGCGGAGTTGGCCCGGGCCACGGGCAAGGAGGCGGAAGAGATCCAGGAGGTGCTGACGGAGCTGGGCAGCCAGGGAGTGCTCACCCTTCAGGACAGCCGCGTCACCGCATTCCACCCTGAAGAGGCCCTGCGGCGCATCGATGCGCAGGTGGCGGTTGAAATCGCCTAAAGAAAAGCTCGCCCCCGGCCGGCCAGCGCCAGCAGCGGAGCATGGTTCGAGGTAAAAAAGGGCGGATCCCGACGGAGGATCGCCGCCACGGTGGGATCTTTCTTGAATTCGGTCTCTAAAAACCGGCGTACGGCGCCCCGCTGCCACCCCCGGGGGTGGGTGAACGACCGGTAGAGAGACAGATCCCCCGGGTAGAATTCCCCGGTGGTCAACTGCGCCGCCTCGGATCCGCAGGCCGGCAGGTTGAAGATCGCGAGGTTCAGAAACCCGATCGCCTCTCCGTGGGCGACGGTAAAATTGAGGGTCCGCCGCGCCGCCGCAGGGGTTTCCGCAGGGGTCCCGAAGAGGAGATAGACATAGGTCGCGATCCCCGCCTCCCTGAGATTTTCCAACGCCGCCGCGGCCAGCGCCAGAGGAAACCCCTTCCCCAGCGCGTCGAGAACCCCCTGATCGCCCGATTCCAGCCCCAGTTTGAGCATCACGCAACCGGCCGCACGGAGCCGCCGGCAGAACTCCCGATCGGCCAACTCCGCCGTGATCCTGGCAAATCCGTACCAGGGCGCCCCGGGAGGGGATAGCGTCAGGGCCTTGAGGAGCGCCGGGCTCAGGGCGTTGTCCAGAAGGTGGATGAGCGCCGGCTGCCATCGCCTCACAAGGTCGCGAAGGTCCGCCGTCACCCGGTCCGGCGGCAGCGGCCGATAAGGATTTCCTTCGGCCTGTTCCGGACAGAAGGAGCAGCGGCGCCACCAGCAGCCGCCGGAGGCACTGTAGGGGAGGATCATCCCCGGCGCCAGGTAATCGTCCGGGGGAAAACCGTCGAGATCGGGCCGGTCGTCGCCGCCGTCGTGAGGGGTGCCCAGGAGGGCCGAAAGCGGAATTTCTCCCGGTCCGGCGATCATGTCGTCTGCCAGTTCCGGAAAGAGGTTCCTGCGGCCGAGGCCCCGCATCCAGGAGGTGACCAGGCCGCCGCCCAGAACGATCCGGAGGCGGGGATGCTTCCGCTTCAGAAAACCGATCATCGCGAAGCTCGTCAGGGCCTGGCTGAGGTAGTTGAGGGAAAAGCCGACATGCGAGAAAGGTCCCTCGGCCAGGAGTTCCGGAAGACGGACCGCAAACCAGGCATGGAAGGGGTTGGCCTCCGGCGCCGCGGCGGCCGAAAGGAGATCGGCGCTCTTCACCGGGGAAAGACGGCGGTCCTCATAATCGGCGAGACTGAGACGCACCCCGTAGGGTTTGGCTGCCGTCATCAGGAGGCGATTCACGTCCGTCACCGCTCGTCGGTAGCGGTCGGGCGCCCCATAGAGTCCCCAGGAACGGAGGGCCGCAAGATGACCCGCCAGGCGCCGGGCCGCTCCCCGGGTCCAGGTGCCGGTCGCCGTCCCGGGCAGCGCCATCCTTTCGGCCTCCCCCTCGGCGAAGTGCGCTCCGGACGCAGGCGGACCTTCCGCCCGACCGGCGCCGGCAAAACCGCCGTTCACGATCCGCGCCTCGGCATCCAAGAGGGCGAGTTGTCCTTCCAGATTGGCATCCCAGAGCCGGCAGAGGATCCCGCGCCGCCGGAGCGCTCCGGCCAGCCGGGCCGGTCCTCCCGGCGCCTCGCAGATTTTCGCCGCCGGAGGATGGATGAGCAGCAGCCCCTTCCCTTGCCCCGTTTTTTGATTCATCCTGCTTGCTTTCTCGAAAAGCGGCGCGAACCGGAATCACGTCGTCCGATCCCCCCAAGGGATTTTCGGTTCGGTGGCCGCCGCCCGGCACGACCGGCCCTTCTTTCGCCGGCGCTAGGGTTTGACGTATCTGGCGATTTGCCCCCAGAGGTGCGGGAAAAGGTCCCTGATGAGCGGCCCTTTCGCCAGCTCCATATCCCCGTAATCAAACCCGGGAGATACCGCTTCGCTGACCAGGCCGAACTCCCCCTGTTCCAGTTCGGAGGCCTTCCATCAGCCGCCCCGGACGAGCAACTGCAGCCGTTGCCCTTTCTCCAGGTCGCAGCCGAGCACTTCCTTTTCCAGGCGTCCGTCGGGATGGACGATCAGGTAGGTCAGAGGGGAGCCGCCTTGAAAAAAATGGAGGATGTCCGACCTATTCTTGTGCAAATGACCGATCGGGCTGTCGTCGGTGAGCAGGTAGAAAATCGAAGAAAGCAGACACCGGGGTTCGGCAGCGTAAGGAACGGCGGTTTGGCGATCGGAGCGATAGGTCCGGAAATAATAGCCCCCTTCGACATGGGGCTCCAGCAACAACCGCTCGATGAGCTGACGTTTATTCATATGCTCCTCCTTTCCCGCCCTTGCCCCGCTGCTTGCCGCGGACGGTTTTTCATATCACAAGACAGCGGCCTTTGCACCCCTTCACTCACCAACCATCATCACAGGTGTTCTTCCTCGGCAAATTATGCTATTGACCATTGGAACAGGGTGACGGTATTCTCCCCTTTCGATACCTTGGGACGCAGGCGACATGGATTCACGGGGCCAAGACAGCAGAATCATTCTTCCGGAGGAGCAGTTCCTCCAGTCCTGTCGCACGCTCTTTGGTCCGGAAGTGCGGATCACGCCGCAATTTCTCGGCTACTTGCAACCGGCGGGCGTAAAGACGGCGTACCGTAAACTGGCCATGGAAACCCATCCCGATCGGGCCATTCATATCGGTACGGAAGAATCGATTTTGGAAACACGGTTCAAGGAGGTCAATCGCGCCTATGAACAGATCGTTGCCTATGTCCGGGAGCCGGAACGCTACATTCTGAGGCTGCCGCCCGGGTCCGGCGGCCGGGCCCACCGTCCCGCAACCGCCCCCCCGGCCAAGCCGCAGCCACATTTTTACCAGGGACCGATTCCCCCAAGGAAAATTTTTATCGGTCAGTACCTCTATTACTCCGGCCGCATCTCCATGCAGCAGATGTGGGGCGCCGTCGTCTGGCAGAAGCTCCGGAGGCCGCGACTCGGCGACCTCGCCCGCACGCTCCACTGGCTGACCCCGGTGGACATCCGGGAGATCCTACAGCAGCGCAACCGGGGAGAACTCTTCGGCGAATTTGCCCTGCGGACGGGATTGCTGAGTTATTATCAGCTCCTGGTCCTGCTGGGACGCCAAAAAAGGCTCCAGCCCCGCATCGGAAATTACTTCATTGAACAGAAGATCCTGCTGCCCGAGGAAATCGACGCCATGGTGGAGGCGCTCAAGGAGCACAACCGCCAACATTGGTTCAAGAAATAGCACAGCGGACGACTCCCTAACCCTCAACCCACGGGCCATGCCGCCCGATCGTTCACAACAGGAGGCTCATGATGCTGCAACCCCTCTTCG
Source organism: Deltaproteobacteria bacterium (assembly GCA_021817825.1). Classification (GTDB taxonomy): domain Bacteria; phylum Desulfobacterota; class Syntrophia; order Syntrophales; family UBA5619; genus JAKAFS01. Next base: position 48,396 of record JAKAFS010000011.1, read on the forward strand.
GCATTCTCGTTCTTCTGGGTCTGGCCTGGGCCGTCAGCGAAAAAAGAAGCCAGGTCGCCGTCCGGGACATCGTGATCGGCCTTGCCCTGCAATTTGCGACCGTGCTGATCCTTTTGAAAGCGCCTCCGATCCGGAACCTCTTCGGAGCCCTCAACAAGGCGGTCGAACTGCTCGAATCTTCCACCCGGGCCGGCACCACCTTCGCCTTCGGCTACCTGGGCGGAGGTCCCCTCCCCTTCCCGGAAAGCGCCCCCGGCGCGAGCTTCGTCTTCGCCCTCCAGGCGATCCCGATCGTCCTGGTCGTGGCGGCCCTCTGTTCGCTCCTCTTCTACTGGCGCATCCTCCCCCTCGTGGTCCGGGGCTTTTCCTGGCTGCTCCAGAAGACGATGGGGATCGGCGGGGCCGTGGGGCTTTCCGCCGCGGCGAACATCTTCCTGGGAATGGTGGAATCGCCCCTGTTCATCCGCCCTTATTTGAAGAAAATGACCCGCAGCGAGCTTTTCACGACTATGAGCTGCGGGATGGCGGGCATCGCGGGAACCGTCATGGTCCTCTACGCCTTCATGCTCAAGACGGTGCTGCCCGACGCCCTGGCCCACATCCTCATCGTCTCGGTCATCACCATCCCCGGGGCGATCATGATCTCGCGGATCATGATCCCCGAGACGGGGGAGTTGACCGCCGGCCGCATCGTCCCGCCCCAGGAGGCCAGCGGTTCCATGGACGCCATCACCAAGGGGACGATGGATGGAATCCAGCTGTTGATCAACATCGTGGCGATGGTGATCGTCCTGATCGCCCTGGTGAGCCTCGTCAACGGACTGCTGTCCCTACTGCCGGCCGTAAGCAGCCAGCCCCTCACCTTGCAGCGTCTCCTGGGCTGGATCATGGCCCCGATCGTCTGGTTGATCGGCATCCCCTGGTCCGAGGCCCCGGCGGCAGGCGCGCTCATGGGGACAAAGACCGTCCTGAACGAACTGATCGCCTATGCGGAGCTGGCGAAACTCCCCGCCGAAACCCTTTCTCCGCACAGCCGGCTGATCATGATCTACGCCCTCTGCGGTTTCGCGAACCTGGGCTCCCTCGGCATCCTCATCGGCGGGATGGGCAGCATGGCCCCGGAAAGAAGGACCGAAATCGTCGAGCTGGGATTCAAATCGATTGTCGCGGGCACCCTGGCAACCTTGCTGGCAGGCGCAATCGTCGGGATCATCGCCTGACAGCTTGCAGGAGTGAAAGACGGACGAGGACTGCGAATGAAGCGACACCTTCTCAGGGCGGCAGCGCTGCGCCGGACGACCGTCATCGATGCCGGGCGGTTCTTCCTCCTGGCGGGTCTGCTCCTCTGGCTTTTGGCCTTGGGAAACCAGGGGCTCGGCTACCCCTGGCAATGGTACCGCGTCCCCCCCTTCCTCTTCGCCCAGGAAGGCGGCGTCTGGACCGCGGGGCCGCTTCTGCGGGGACTCCTGGTGACTTTGGAAATCTCGGTCCTGGCGCTGGCCGGAGCCCTGCTCCTCGGCCTGGCGACGGCGCTCTTTCGGCTGTCCGCCTCTTTCACCGCCCGGGCCCTCGCCCGGGGCTACCTGGAAGCCGTCCGGAACACGCCGCTGCTCATCCAGATCTTCTTCGTCTATTTCGTCCTGGCGCCGGTCCTGAACATCGGCGGCTTCGCCTCGGCGGTCCTGGCGTTGAGCCTTTTCGAGGGGGCCTACGCCGCGGAGATCCTCCGGGCGGGGATCGTTTCCCTCCCCCGCGGTCAGTGGGAAGCCGCGCACAGCCTGGGGTTAAGCGTTTTTGCGACCTACAGGAAAGTGATCCTCCCCCAGGCGGTCCGCCGCGTCCTGCCGCCCCTGGCCGGACAGGGGATCTCGCTGGTCAAGGATTCCTCTCTCGTAAGCACCATCGCCATCTACGATCTCACGATGCAGGGACAGAAGATCGTGGCGGAGACCTTCCTGGCCTTCGAGATCTGGTTTACCGTCGCGGCGCTTTACCTCCTTTTGACCTTCGGCCTGTCGGCCGTCGTCCGCCTGCTGGAACGGCGGATGGACGGCATCCCCTTTGCCCGGATCGGAGGCATCCCATGACCGACGAGCCGATCATCGAAGCGCAGGCCCTGACGAAGCGTTTTCCCGGCGCCGTGGTGGCCCTGGACGGCTTTTCGCTGACCGTCCTGCGGGGCGAAGTGGTCGTCATCATCGGCCCCTCGGGATCGGGAAAATCGACCTTCCTCCGCTGTCTCAACGGTCTGGAGGAGATCGACGCCGGCGCCATCGTCATCGACGGAATTCCGCTCGACCACCACCGATCGAATCGCCTGCTCATCCGCCAGGAGGTGGGAATGGTCTTCCAGTCCTTCAACCTCTTCCCCCACCTGACGGTGCGGGAAAATATCGACCTGGCCCAGGTGCAGGTCCGCAAAAAGACGCAAGCCGAGGCCGCCCGGACGACGCTGGCCCTTTTGGCCAAGGTGGGTATCGCCGAGAAGGCGGACCGCTACCCCCAGGAGCTCTCGGGAGGCCAGCAGCAGCGGGTCGCCATCGCCCGGGCGCTGGCCATGAGTCCCAAGGTGATGCTCTTTGACGAGGCGACGAGCGCCCTCGATCCGGAGATGATCGGCGAAGTCCTGGAGGTGATGCGGGCGCTGGCCGCCGAGGGAATGACGATGGTCGTCGTCACCCACGAGATGGGGTTCGCCCGGGAGGTCGGCGATCGGATCGTGTTCATGGAAGCGGGAAGGACCGTGGAAGAAGCCCCGACCGAACGCTTCTTCGCCGCTCCGCGGGAAGAGAGGACCAAAGCCTTTTTGAGCCAGATCCTCTAGAAGGTTGTTGAAGAGAAAGGAGAACCACTATGAAAAGCCGTTTCCGGTCAACATTGCTGCTCGTGGCGACACTCGTTCTCGGCACCCTACAGACGGCCGCCGCTCAGGCTCCCAGGGGAGAAAGCATGCTGGAGCAGGTCATGAAAAGGGGCACCCTCAGGGTCGGCATGTCTACCTTCGTCCCCTGGGCAATGCAGGACAAGACGGGAAACTTCATCGGTTTCGAGATCGACGTGGCCAACCGGGTCGCCAAGGACATGGGGGTCAAGGCGGAATTCATCCCCACGAAGTGGTCGGGGATCCTCCCGGCCCTCTTGACCGGAAAGTTCGACATCATCATCGGCGGGATGGGAATCCGGCCGGAGCGCAACCTGAAGGTCAACTTCTCCCTCCCCTACGATCACACGGGCATGTCGCTCGTGGCCCACAAAAAGCTCACCGCCGGGTTCACGGCGCTCGCGGACTTCAACCGTCCGAACGTCACCATCGCCGCCCGCACCGGAACCACCGCGGCGACCGCCGTCACCCGGCTCATGCCGAAGGCCAAGCTGCGGCTCTTCGACGACGAATCGCAGGCGATCCAGGAATTGCTTCTGGGCCGGGTTCACGCCGTCGTCGCCTCGGCGCCGCTGCCGGCCTTCCAGGCGATCGCCCATCCCGACCGGCTCTTTTTGCCCCTCAAGGAGGACTTCACCCAAGAGCCGATCGGCTTTGCCATCCGCAAGGGCGATCCGGACAGCCTCAATTTCCTCGACAACTGGATCCGCGTGACCGAAGCGGAGGGCTGGCTGAAGGAGCGCAAACACTACTGGTTCGAAACGAAGGCATGGGAAAAGCTGCTCAAGTAGAGGAGAGACATCTGTGACGCCCAAGAAGCTCCGGTTCACGACCCTCGACGGCCTGTTGGTCGCCCTTTTCCTGGGTGTGGCGGGCTTTTTCGTCTATCGGATCGGCGTCGAGATGCAGTACCGCTGGCAGTGGCCGCTCCTCCTCCAGTACCTCGTCCGCACCGACGGCGACCATTGGCTGGCCGGCCCGCTCGCCCGGGGGTTTTTGACGACCGTCAAGCTGAGCCTCTGGGCGATGTTCCTGGCAACGCTGCTGGGAACATTGATGGGGCTCCTCCGGGTGAGTCGGGGGCTCTTCCGCCGTCTCGTCCCTTTCGGTTACGTCGAACTGGTCCGGAACCTCCCGCCGCTGGTCCTGGTCTTCATCGTCTATTTCTTCATCGGCGAGCGGATCATGGCCCTCCTGGGTGTGGAGCAGCTGGTCCGCACGGCATCCCCGGAGGTACAAGGCCTCCTCGGCTTTCTCTTCGCCCCCCCGGCGCGGCTCTCCGGCTTTCTCGCAGGACTGGCCACGCTTGTCCTTTACGAGGGGGCCTACATCGCCGAGATCGTCCGGGCCGGTATCCAGTCCATCGAAAAGGGGCAATGGGAGGCCGCCCACGCCCTGGGGCTCTCCTACCGGCAGCAGCTGCGCTTCGTCATCGCGCCCCAGGCTTTCCGGCGGATATTGCCCTCGCTGGCCGGGCAGCTCATCTCGACGATCAAGGACTCGGCCATCGTCTCGGTCATTTCCATCCCCGAGTTGACCTTCCAGGGACTGGAGATCATGAGCGCCACTTACCTGACGTTCGAAACCTGGATCACGATCACGGCCCTCTATTTTTTACTGACCTTCGCCTGCTCGCTGGGGGTAAGGCATCTGGAAAACGCCCTGCGGCCTGGGTAAAAAAACATGCGCCTCTGGAGTTTACATCCCCGGTACCTGGATCCGGCCGGTTTGGTCGCCCTTTGGCGGGAGGCCCTGCTGGCCCGCGCCGTTCTTCGGGGGGCCACCCGGGGCTACCGATCGCATCCGCAGCTGCTCCGCTTTCGGAACCAGGCGGATCCCGAAGCGGCGATCGCCGCCTACCTGGGGGAAGTCCTGGCCGAGGCAAAACGGCGCGGCTACCGCTTCGACGCCGGAAAAATCGGCGCGCCCCGTACCGTTCCGGCCATTCCCGTCACCTGCGGCCAACTCTGCTTCGAACGTGACCATCTGCTGAAGAAGCTGACCCTCCGCAATCCTGCCGCCCGCAAGGCCCTCAGAAACACCACGGAACCTGTTCCGCATCCGCTGTTCACGATCGTTCCCGGCAAGAGGGAATCCTGGGAAAAGACGAAGGAGCGCTAACGACCGCAAGTTTTTCTGCCCTGTGGGGGCAAGGGATCGGACCGCCCTTCGCATAAACGCGGAATGCGGCCCGATCCTCCGGCCTATCAGTAATTTTCGGCCAGCAGTTCGTAGTGGGCCTGCGGGTGCTTGCAGGCGGGGCAGATCTTCGGCGCCGCCTTTCCCTCGAAGACATAGCCGCAATTGGCGCAGTGCCACTTGACCGCCTTGTCCTTCTTGAAAACCTGCTTCTTGGCGATATTGGCGATCAGCTTGCGGTAACGGGCCTCATGGAAGGCCTCCACCTTGGCGATCTGGGCAAAGGACTGGGCGATATCGGAGAATCCCTCCGCCTTGGCCGTTTTTTCAAAATCGGCATAAAGGGTGGACCACTCCAGCTTTTCTCCCGCCGCCGCCGCTGCGAGGTTCTCCTTCGTCTTGCCGATCATACCGGCGGGATAGGCGGCCACGATCTCCACGTCCCCTCCCTGAAGGTACTGGAAGAACACCTTGGCGTGTTCCTTCTCGTTTTCCGCCGTCTCGACAAAGATGTTGGCAATCTGCTCGTAACCTTCTTTCCGGGCCTGGCTGGCGAAATAGGTGTACCGGTTCCGGGCCTGGGATTCCCCGGCAAAGGCGGCCAGCAGGTTCTTTTCCGTCTGGGATCCCTTGAATGCTTTTTTAGCCATGCGCGTCTACCTCCTCCTGATAGATTAGATGATTTCGATCCATTTTCCCTTCTTCTGCCGCCCGAGGCCGGCCGTTGCGGACCGTGGTGCAAAGGCCCTTCGTTTACCGCGGCTGGAAAACACTTTAACGGGAAAACAGAAGCCTGTCAATTTTGATCGAGATGCTTTCCGCCACCACTTCCCGCTTGACGGGTCGGGACTTTTATCTTAAGGCTCTTTTTCCCCTTGGGGAAATCGGGAAAGAATCGCAGAAGAGGAAACGAAATGAAATATGTCGGCGCCCATGTGAGCACCGCCGGGGGCTTGGACAAGGCGCCTCAAAACGCCGCCGGAATCGGCGCCCGGGCCTTTGCCCTCTTCACCCGCAATCAGCGGCAATGGGCGGCCAAACCGCTCACGGCAGCCGAGGCGGCTGCCTTCCGGAAGCAATGCCAAAAGGCCGGCTACGGACCGGACCAGATCCTCGCCCACGACAGCTATCTGATCAACCTGGGCCATCCGGAAGCGGAAGCCCTCGCCAAATCCCGAGACGCCTTCGTTTCCGAACTGCGCCGTTGCGAAGCCCTCGGCATCACCCGGCTCAACTTCCATCCCGGAAGCCATTTGCGCAGCCTTCCGGAAGAGGAGTGTCTGAAACGGATCGCCGAGTCGATCGACATCGCCCTCTCCGAAACCTCGGGAGTGACCGCCGTCATCGAAAATACGGCCGGCCAGGGGAGCAATCTCGGTTTTCGCTTCGAGCAGCTCGCCCGGATCATCGACCGGGTCGGGGACAAGAGCCGGGTGGGCGTCTGTCTCGATACGGCCCACGCCTTTGCCGCCGGCTACGACCTGCGGACGGCGGAGTCCTTCGCCGCAACGCTGGAGGAGTTCGCCAGGCTGATCGGCTTTGCCTATCTCAAGGGGGTTCACCTCAACGATTCGCAGGCCGACTTCGGAAGCCGCGTGGACCGCCACGCCTCGCTCGGAGAGGGAAAACTGGGGCTTGCGCCCTTTTTCCTGATCATGGGCGACCCGCGTTTCGATGCCATCCCGCTCATCTTGGAGACGCCGCAGCCGGAACGGTGGGCGGCGGAGATCGCCCTTCTCTATGGATCGGCAGGGACCGATTGACGGTGGAATCCGCTGCGCGATTCCGCCCGCTGATCCTGCCACAGGACTGGCAATGATTCATCGCCATCGGCATAGGAAGCAGACGACCTCCAGGCCGACAAGCCTTTGATTTTTACGTGTTCACATACCATGTTACAGACCGCCGCCGGCAAGACACGAATCCCCTCGACAAGGGGACTTCGGACACTTTTTTCTTGTCAGTTTTGCCGATTCCGTATAAAGCATTCCCGAGTCAATACGTGCCCTGCTGAACGCCGGATTGCCTCTCGTGATGTGCGGCATTGACCGGATATAGAGGAACGGATGGAATCATGGATAAGTTGATCTTGATTGAGCGAGAGCTCATCTTTCTGGGACTGCTGGATAAAGCCCGGGAAATCTATCATGAGTTCGGCAGCAACGGCGCCTTATCGTACATCAAGTCCAGCTATCACCTGTTGAGCAAGGTGTATCACCCCGATTTGAATCCGGGCAATGAAAAAAAGGCAAAAAGCCTACAGCAGCGGCTGAATCACGTCAGCGAACTGATCAGCCAGGCCAGCGACGCAGAACTGGTCGGCCTGCTCCAGAAGGGGCAAAAGGAAGAAGCTCCCGGCCGGAAGAAGAAGGTCCTGGTCGTCGAAGACGAGTTCGGCCTTCAGGAAACCTTTCGCGACGTTTTCCGCCTGGAAGGCTACGATGTGCGGGTGGCGGTGGATGGGGAAAACGGCTACCAGACCTTTCTCGAATTCAAGCCCGATCTGCTTTTCACCGACGTGGTCATGCCCAAAATGACCGGCATCGAATTGGTCAAAAAGATCCGCCAGGATCATCCGAAAATCAAAGTAATCTATATCAGCGGATTTTTCGGTTTGAGAAACATGAAACGGGATCTGAACGAAGACGTTTTGAAATACGGCTATCCCTGCCTTTCGAAACCTTTCAAGATCAGCGCCATGCTGGAATTGGTAGACGAATATCTGAACGACCGAATGGAACTACAGGGATACCCGTAGGCTTCGGCAGTCTTTGCTCTTCAGCTTCCGCAATTCCTGTAAAACGCCAGACCCCATTCCTGGAGGCGTCTATGATTCCCTGGCAGCTTCTCGACAGCGCAGCCGTGCCCGGAGAAAACAAAACACTGTACCTTTACCGACGCGGGGAAGAATTCTCGATCCGAGTGGACGGTTCCGAACTCATGAACAGCCGCGTTCACGGATCCGAGGAGAGGCTGGCGGAGCTCGCCTGCGCAGCCATCGCCTCGCTTTCCAGCCCTCGGGTCCTGATCGGCGGATTGGGCATGGGGTACACTCTGGCCGCGGCGCTGAGCCGGCTCGGCCCGGAAAGCCGGGGGGTGGTGGCCGAACTCGTGCCGGCGGTGGTGGCCTGGAACCGAGGACCGCTTGCCGTCCTGGCCGGCGCTCCCCTTGCCGACCAGCGGGTGACGGTTCGAGAAGGGGACGTCGGGCAGCTGGTCCAGGCAGCGCAGCAGGATTTCGATGCCATCCTGCTCGATGTGGACAACGGTCCCCGGGGTCTGACCCGGGCAGGCAACGGCCGACTCTACCGGCCGGCAGGATTGTCCGAAGCCTTTCGGGCATTGCGACCGGGAGGCGTGTTTGCCCTCTGGTCGGCAAGTCCCCTGGGGACTTTTGCCGAGCGGCTGCGCCGGGCTGGATTCACCGTCGACGAGCGAGCCGTCCGGGCGCGAGGAACCCAGGGGGGCGGATTTCACACCCTCTGGCTGGCCCGGCGCATGGCCTGATCGGGGTCCGTTGCCCCCATCGTTCCACGGGAACGGGCGGCCTCTCCGCACCCAGGTTGATCCTCAGGATATCCCGGCTTTTCCTCTTTATTGTGAAAAAACCCTTTACTTCAAGGATTCTGGGCCTATGATGGAGGCGTTCGAGCGGCACGCTCCATACCCATTTATCTGAGGAACGATGGCCTTACGACTGCCGAAAACGGTGGAGTCCGACCCGCGAGGGTCGCAATTGTTGCGCGATTTGACCACCCAGTCCCGCCTGCTGTGGCCCAAAAGTGCGATCGGAACACCGGTAGCCGTGCTAACCGCGGAATTGGCGGCGGCCCTGCGGAACGCCTATGGCGCCGGACAGGTGGTTCGCGGCCTGGAAACTGCGGAGCGCCGGCTTGCGGCAGAGGAGCGGGGGCTGCAGATGGCCGCCAAGCAGGCAGGCACGCCGCGCGGCGTGCGTATTTCCCGTCTGCTGCTCCTGGCTAACGACGGAGCGGAGCGCTTTTACCGAAACATAGAAACGCTGCTGCTGCGTCATGGGCTGCGGGTCCTGGCGGTACGGCTGGAACTGGACGAAAAGGGACTGGGAGAATTGCTTTTCGGGCCTGGGCACGTCGCCCGGCTGTTGATGCTGGAACACAAGCAGGCCGTCGCTTCGGTTCTCCTGGCGCTGGCCGGTCAATGGGAGGCTTCCAGAGGTTCAAACACCCTGCGACACCCTCCCGGGGATGGATTGCGGCCGTGATGTTTACCCGAACCAAGAGGGAAAATCGCATGAAAAAGTTGCTGATGGCTCCCCTGGTCTTTCTGACCCTTTGTTTTCCCCTACAGACAGCGACGGCGCTGCACGCCGAGACCAAGGAAATCGTTTCCGAAGGCACCTATATCATGGGCGACGGAGAAACGCCCCTCGTCGCGGAAAGCCGGGCCGTCGAACAGGCGAAGCGTAGCGCGGTGGAGCAGGCCGGGACATACGTCACGAGTTACTCGCAGGTGAAAAATTTTCAGATCGAAAAGGATGAGATCGAGGTGCTTGCCTCCGGACTGCTGGCTATCAGTGTCCTCGACAAGAAACGGACACTCGAGGGCGACGCCATCAAGTTCTGGGTCAAGATCAGGGCGATCGTGACACCCGACAAGATCGGCGTGACCACGGAGCGGATCAGGGAGAA
>JAKAFS010000183.1 GCA_021817825.1 Deltaproteobacteria bacterium
ATCTATGCATTGGCCACCTGCCGCAAGAAGTGCGATAAGCACCAGCGAAATTATAAGTTCGAAATCGAATTTTAAATCACTATTGTAATCCGCTGAATGAAATGTGGTGACACCTGGCCGGATGTAACAGAAACCCGTCACCAGATTATGGCTCTCCGGCAGCAGCGATCTTCCCGCCTTCCGGCGGCACGGCGGTCTACGGCCTCAGGGCCACCCGGATACAGTCCGGATCGCCGCTCATGAACAGCTTCATTCCCTTCTCGGCTTCTTCCAGGGGAAAAACGTGGGTCGCGATCTTCTCGACGGGGTATCGGCGCGAGTTGATGAGCCGCACCGCGTCCTCGACCTCGGCCACCTGGCCCAGGGCGCCTTTCAGGGTCAACTCCTTCAGGACCACCTTCTCCATCAGCAGCGGGACTTGCTGCCCGGCGTGAGGAAGCCCCGGCAGAGACACCCTGCCGAGGGGTCTGGCGAGGTCCAAAGCGAGGTTCATGCCGGGCGCCGTGCCGGTGCACTCGACGACGACGGAGGCCATCCTGCCGGCGGTGATATCGCGTACCGCCGCCACCACATCGACCTCGTCGGCGATGAGCGTATGGTGGGCGCCGAACGCGGCCGCGAGGGCGAGCCGTTTGCGATCCCTGGCAAGTCCAATCGTCACGATCGGATCGGCGCCGGATTCCACCGCACTGATGACGCTTGCGAGCCCCTGGGCGCCGGGGCCGAGGATCACGACGCTCTCCAGGAACCGCACTTGTCCTTTCGTCCTGACCCAGCGGATGCCGTTGCCGATCACACTGGCCAGGTGAGCCGCTTCCGGCGGCACATCGGGACGGATTTTGTGGACCTTGGAACCCCAGGAGACAAAGAGATGGCGGCCGTATCCGCCGAAGAGATGGGGCGGCGTCGCGCAGGAATCGCTCGTGCCGTAAACGCGCCTGTCCACGCAAAGCTGATAGTGGCCCGTGGAACAGAATTCGCACCATCCGCAGGAGAGATACGGTTCAACGACGATCCGGTCCCCGACAGCCGCCTGGTACCTCCGGGCGGCCTCCGCACCGATCTCCTGGATGAACCCCACCATCTCGTGCCCCAGGATCAAGGGGTAGGGTGGATTCCAGACCGACGTCCCCAGGTACTTCTTGGGTTCCGATCCGCAGATCCCCACCATCTCGACCCGCAGGAGCAGGTCCCTGGGACCGACCTCGGGAAGGGGAAACTCCCGGGTCTCCATTTGCCGGGGAGCGACGAGGACGACCGACTGAGTTGTACCTGGCATCAGGAGCACCTCTCTTGCGATATATTGAAGGCTTCAACGAAGGTCAGGCCGGGTCTTTCCGGCGACGGCAGCGGAGGGACGCTCTCCCGCCGCCGTGCCGATCCCCCGCCCCGCGCCGGTGGCGAGGGCGGCCTTTCCCGCCGGCCTTTCTCCCTGCTGATTCTGACTAGGTCCATGGGGCCTGCGGCAGCGCCCCGATATCCGTCACGACGTCTATCACCGCCGGCCCGTCGGCCTCCAGCGCCCGCTTCAGGGCACTCCGGATGTCGCCCGGCCGCTCGACCCGCAGCCCCAGGCATCCCATGTTCTCCGCAATCCGGGCGAAGTTGGTTTCCCTGAACACCCAGAGTTCCTGCCCCTTCGCCTCGGGGTTGCCTCCATAGGAGGTATCGACGATGTTTTTCACCTGCTGGAGCGAGCGGTTGTTGTTGACCACCACCACCAGGTTGATCGCCAGCCGGGCGGCCGTCTCCAGCTCGGAGAGGTAATAGTAGAATCCGCCGTCGCCCGTGAAGCAGAGCACCGGCTTGTCCGGCAGGGCGCACTTGACGCCGATCGACGCCGGAAAAGCCCATCCCAGCGTGCCCGCGCAGCGGATGTATCTCTGGCCCGGCGCCGTAAAGTCGATCATGGTGGAGCTCCATATCGCCGCGTGGCCCGTGTCGGCCACGATGACGCCCTCGGGCGGCAGGACCTCGCTGATCTCCTTGCAGAGCCGCTCCGGACGGATGGGCGTCGCGTCCGAGTTCAGAAAGGACTGCGCTTCGGAGCGCCACTCGCCGACCATCCGCCGGACGTGATCCGGCCAGTCCTTCTTCCCCCTGCTTGGTCCGACGGCTTCGGTCAGCCGGCGAAGGGTCGCCTTGGCGTCTCCGCACAGCCCCGCCTGCAGCGGGTAGTTTCGCCCGATCTCCGCCGGATCGATATCCAGCTGCACGATGGCTGCGCCGGGGCGGGGGATCCTCCAGCCGGCCGTCGTATGCCCACCGGCACGGGAGCCGACGAAGAAGACAAGATCCGCCTCGGCCACGGCCCTGTTCGCACACCAGCGGGAATAGGTGCCGATCACTCCGACGGAAAGCGGATGGTGATCGGGAAGGGTCCCCTTCCCGCTGAGCGAAGTGGCCACGGGAACGGAGAGCTTTTCGGCAAGCGCAACGACCTCCGCCCAGGCCCGGGATGCCGCCACGCCTCCCCCGGCCACAATGATCGGTCTTTGCGCCGCGGAGAGAAGCCGGGCCGCTTTCCCGACCGCATCCGGGTCCGCCTCGGGGCGATAGGCCGGGTAGCGGCCGAACTCCGCTTCGAAGAGCAGTTCGAAATCCATCGGCTCCTGAACCATCGCCTCACCCTGGCGCCCGGGCATCTCCAGGTGAACCGGTCCGGGCGCTCCGGAGGTGGCCGTTCGGAACGCCTGGCGGACGAGATCGGGCAGGCGGTGGGGGCGGTCCACACGGGCGTTGAACTTGGTGATCGGCCCGAACATGGGGAAGTCCTCGACCACCTGATAGAGGTAACGGTATCTGGAGTCGGGATGGGGGCCGCCGCTGATGGCGATGACCGGCGAAGAGGCGAGGTAGGCGTCCCTGATCCCCGCTGCCAGATTGGCCGAGCCGACGGCCTGAGCCAGGCAGACCCCCGGCCTGCCCGAAGCCCGGGCGTAACCGTCGGCCATATAGCCGGCGGCCGTCTCGCCGTGGGTCAAGACCCTTTTCACCCCCGTGTCTTCCATTGCCGCCATGGCCTCCGGCAGTATCGCGGGAACGAAGAAGACATGCGTGACTCCATACCCCCGCATCGCCTCCGCGAACCAGCGGGATCCCGTCATTACAGGCACAGCAAATACCTCCAGTCATCGAGTTGATAAGCACTCGCTTTTCTGTGGGGGAGGATACGGGGGCGGGTCTTGTGTGTCAAGGAGATTTTATTACAGTGT
>JAKAFS010000094.1 GCA_021817825.1 Deltaproteobacteria bacterium
CTTGAGCAGCTGCGTCCCCGGAAGCCCCTTTTTATTGATGGCTTCCGCAGCCGCGCTCCGGGTCGGCGCAATGGCCCTGGCCCAGCGCTCGGCCTCGGCCGGGGAAAGGGTGATGTACTGAGCGCCCGCGTTGATGGCCTTTTGCTTGTTCTCCAACTCGGCCTGCGCCAGCGCTTTGTCGGCCAGATCGGCGAAAGTGGCGCCGCTATACTTCAGGAAGATGGCCTGTAGCTCGGGCCCCAGTTTGTTCCAGCTGTTGATGCTCATCGCGAGTCCCGCAGGATAGGCCTTGATCGGCATATTGGTCAGCCGGTACTTGGCCACCTCGTTGAACCGATTGGCGACATAGTCGGATTCTGCGCAGTCGATGCCGTCGAAGACCCCCTTGCTGAGACTGTCGTAGCACTGTTCGAAGGGCTGGAAGACGGGCTGGGCGCCCAGGGCCGTCAATTGCGCCCGGCAGCCGGTGCTGATCTTCTTGCCCTTCATGTCCTCCAATTTGCTGACCGGTTTGGTGAAGGCCAGGTTGCTCAGCGGCAGGGCATTGAAGGAGAGGAGCTTGACCTGGGCATATTCTTTGCGGAATTCGGGAAACTGGGTATAGAGATCCCACATGACCCGGGAGGGACGGCTGTACATCTTCGCGCCTGGCGGGGAAACGAGCATGATTTCCGTGACCGGGAAGCGCCCCCATTCGGAGACAAAGGTGGCATAGGACATGTCGATCATCCCGTCCACCATCCCCTGGTAGTTTTGCTGTTCCTTCATCAGGGTGCCGACGAAAAAGGGGTTGATCTTGATCTTGCCTTTCGATTCCTTCTGGATCGCCTCGGCCCAGGGTTTCATGACTTTGACCCACCGGTCGTTCATCTCGGTGATGGACATCGACAAGCTCAGTTCGATGGGTTTTTTCTCCGCCGCAGCACCGAGGACCGGCTGCCCGCAGACGATGAGAGCAGAAATTAACAGGACGAAGAGGGTGACTGATTCAACAACCTTGCAACGCTTGTTCTTAACCATGTTTGACCTCCTCCATTTTCAATCTGATCTGGCTTTGGAGATTACCGGGATAAACCACCGTATGGTTTCCATTCCGTTTCCGGACGCACGGAAGGACGGTTTTACCTCTGATCAGAACGGGTACAATGGGTAGCAACAGGAACGCATCACTACAGGAATCTCATCATGATCGGTGCTTGGCCGTTGTTCTCCTTTCCCTCCTTTCAATCGAAACCACTGATATGCATATGTAAATTTTCTATAGAAGTTGCTTTATAGTTGCCGGGCAGGATTTGTCTAATTGTTTATTTCTCAGTGGTGATCGGTATTTCCTATCACGTCTCCCGAGGGGAATGGTTGTATAGTAGCTTGCTTGATACAAGAGGGGGCTTGCGGGTTGCGCACCCGGTCAAGTCAAGCGGCGAGAAAGAGGTTCTGCACATATGGAAAATCCGGCGAACGAAACCGGACCGTTGACGGTCATCGTCACCTGGCGGGTTCGGAAGGGACGAGAAGCGGCGTTTGAGGCGTGGCATCATGAGGTCACGGAAGCGGCCCTCGCCTTTCCCGGCCACATGGGGGTCAACGTGATCCGCACCAGTAAAGCAGGACAGGAGTTCGTGGTGATCTTCCGGTTTGACACTTACGAGCACCTTCGGGCCTGGCAGGATTCGGACGTCCATCGGGCGTTGATGAAGAAGTCCGAACCGTTGCGCAAGAAGGAGCCCGCGCACCGCCTGGAGAGCGGTCTGGAGTTCTGGTTTACACAGCCGGGCCCGGCGTCTCCGCCCCGCTGGAAGATGGCGCTGGTCACCATCCTGGGGGTTTGGCCGGCGAGCCTGCTTCTGTCCTGGCTTCTGAATCCACTCAGCGAAACGCTGCCTGCCGTCCTGAAGGCTTTCCTGATGGCCTGCGGTCTCGTCGTTCTGCTCACCTGGGTGATTATGCCGCTGCTGGTGAAAATTCTCGGACGCTGGCTGTGAACAGGTCTGGGCGACAAGCCACTGGGGACCTGGACTCGCAGGCCAATGCAGGCTTTAGGATGTAACGACAAGGGATCGCATTGGGTACAATTGGCACAACAAAAGAGTCCGAAGCGGAGGACAACGTCTCAATTCGCCGGTGTAACTCCCAGGAGGAGGCCGCCGCCGGGCAAAGCCAGGACCGCCTCTTTGCGTCGGACTTCGTTCTGGCAACGCTGTCCACCTTTGCAAACGCTTTCACCATGCAGATGCTCTTTGTCACCTTGCCTCTCTACGTCATCAAACTCGGGGGAAGCCAAGCCGAGGCCGGCCTGGTGAGCGGCATCATCGCCTTCACGGCCCTTCTCTTGCGCCCTTTCGTGGGCTGGCTGACCGACGCCTGGCGCCGGCGGCCCTTGATCCTGATCGGCATTTCCGGCTATGGTCTGGCGAGCGCGGTCTACCTGCTGGCCGGTTCGATCCCGCTCCTGTTGCTGGGACGATTCGTGCACGGCGTCGGATTGTGCTGTTACACCACGGCGGCCAACGCCTACGTGGCCGATATCGCCCCGCTCCGGCGGCGCGCCGAAGCCATGGGATTTTTCTCGGCCGCCCAGGCCGTCGGCCTGATCATCGGCCCCCTCGTCGGCTTCCTGCTCATCGGCACCTTTGGTTTCCAGTACCTTTTTTCTCTCGCGGCAGGGCTCTCCTTAGCGGCCTTTCTCTTGTCATTCTTCACCCAGGAGCGGCGAAAAAAGAGCGGCGCCAAGCCTCAGCCCTGGTCGCCGCGCACGGGAATCGTCTCCGTCGAGTCGCTGCCGGTGGCTTGGATGGCGCTCTGCATGGGAATGGCCTGGGGGGCGACCAGCGCCTTCATCGCCATCTTCGCGCACCAGCGCGGGCTCCCGAATCCCGGCTTCTATTTCATGATTCAGGCCTCGGCCCTGCTCGTTTCCCGAACGATTGCCGGCCCTTTGGCCGATCGGTACGGTCGCTCGGCGGTCATCCTTCCCGGCATCGTCCTCATGGCGATTTCCCTGTTGATGCTGCCCTTTACCCATGACGTCCCTTTCTTCCTGGTCTCCGGAGCGCTTTTCGGATTCGGATTCGGCATCGCCCAACCGGCGACGATGGCGCTGCTCATCGACCGGGTTCAGCCGGAGCGGCGCGGCCTCGCCGTCGGCACCTACTTCACAGGATACGATTCCGGCATCTGCGTAGGCGCCATTCTGCTGGGAGTGGTAAGCCAGCACTGGGGTTTCAGTGCCCTGTGGCTGCTGGCCGCAGCCTGCACACTGCTCGGCCTGATTGGCCTGCTCACGGGCCGCCGCCGGGGCATCCCGGCATCGTAGAAAATGGCGAATGCAGGTCGGCAACGACCTGCATATTGTCGTTGCCCCTGTTGCAAGCTCTCATTGTTGAATGCAGTTCCTACCTCACCGCTTGCGGCCACAATCGGCTTGACATACCAGCGCACGTTTCGTATGCAAATGAGGCTTCAGCAAAAATCAGCGGCGCCGGAGGCAGACCTGAGACGAAGCCGGCAGACGCCATTTGGCGCCGTTCCGAAGCGGCCACCGGGGGACTTTCAACAATCGGCTATTCCTTGAAACGATGAGCGAAGCGATGGAAATGGATAACCAGACAAATAATCATGATGCTCTCGGCCCCCAAACGGGAATCATCGGCGGAACGGGTTTCTACAGCCTTTTTCAGTCCGATGTCGAAACCTGGGAAGTGGAAACGCCCTACGGAGCGCCCAGTTCACCGGTGACGGTGGGGTCGGTGCAGGGTGTCAAAGTGGCTTTCCTTTCCAGGCATGGCGATCGGCATCAGTATCCGCCCCACGTCGTGAATTATCAGGCCAATATCTGGGCCTTGAAGCGATTGGGAGTCAACAGGATCATCGCCGTCGGCGCGGTGGGCGCCTTGCAAAAGAATTTCCGGATCGGGGAGATCGTCCTTTGCGATCAATTCGTCAATCGCACCTGGGGAAGAAAAGACACCTATTACGACGGTCCGGTCACAACCCACATCAGCGTTTCCGATCCCTACTGCGCCGACATACGGAAGATTTTGCTCGACGCCGGAAGCAAGCTCGACATTCCGCTGCACGCCAAGGCAACGCTGCTGATCATCCAGGGACCAAGGTTTTCGACGAAAGCCGAAAACCGCGACTGGCGAAATGCCGGTTACGATCTGGTCAGCATGACCCACTACCCCGAGGTGGCGCTGGCCAGGGAACTGGGCATATGTTACGTCTCGCTCTGCCTGGTCACCGATCATGCGACCGTGCTGGGCGACAATGAAGCCGATCCGGTATCCGATCTCCAGGACGTCGTCGGGGCTTTCAAGACAAGCCATGAAAAGATCATCCAACTGCTCGATGCCGCAATCCCGAGGCTGGGCGAGCCCCCGCAATGCGCCTGCCACCGCTCCCTGGAGGGGGCCCGGGCGGAATCCGGCTGGATTCCGCTTTGGTTCAAGTGAAGGGGGAAGCCATCAGGGAGCCCAGGCCACAGCCGCACAGTGCATGAGGGCGTAAAAGCCGTCCGGTCGTTCCGACCAGGCGCGGGCATCGGCGATCATGGCGTCGATCCGGGCAGCGTCGGCAAGTCCCCGTTGGACAATCCGGGGACGCAGGGCTTCGAGACTGGGAATCTGCACTTTCTCGATGGCGAACCGGTTATCCTCGACGGTGTGCGTGCCATAGGCCTGCACGAAACTGACGGGACGGACGAAACCGGAATCGAGCAGCGTGCGGCGCATGTTCCGGGCATAAAAAGGGCTGCCGCTTTCCTTGCTGAACCGCAGCAGGAGCTCCCGCAATTCCAGCGACAAGGGGGTCGAAGGCTCCTGGATCAGGGTCCCGTAATCCGGGTCCGCCAGTCCCACCACGCCCCCCGGCTTCAGGACGCGCCGCATCTCGCGCATCGCACGGCCGGGATCGTCCACATGTTCGAGCACCGTGTTGGCGAAAACGGCATCGAACGAGGCGTCCGGAAAGGGAATCTCATAGAGATTTCCCACTTCGAAGCGGACGTTTTGCTGTCCCTTCGCGGCCGCCCATTCACGGGCAGCCGCGATTTGGCTCTCCCCCATGTCTATGCCGACCGCTTCACCCGGCAAGATGGCTGCCGCGAGCCCTGTCGTGATGGCCCCCTGCCCGCATCCGCAATCGAGCAACCGCATGCCCTCTTTGAGATAGGGGAGGAAAAAATCCGCCTGCCGAGCGGCGGTTCGGACAGACAAGAATTCCCTGTGTTCAGCGTTGTAACCGTGAACATAGGTTCCAACTTCCGAAGCCTCTGCCTGACCTTCCATCGCTCACCTCCCAGTTTCCCCTTCCCTGGCTTGTGAAGCAGCCGCAGGGGCAAATAAAAATCTGAAAAAGCCTTTCCGTCCTGCCGCTTATGCAGCTGAACTAGGGCGTTGCGAAGATTTTCTTGAACTCGGCGCCTCGCTTTTGGATCTCATCGTCCGTAAGCTCCCGGATCGGAATGACTTTCGCTTTGTCGATCCCGGCAATCGGGGGATAGATCCCGGGGGTGAGTACGTATTCGCCCACCTGTTCGGCCAGAATCTTCATGGCCTCCTTGCCGAGCCAGTAGTCCATGAAGAGCCGGGCGGCGTTCGGATGGAGGGCGCGGGCGGTGATCGCCATCCCGCGGGGGCTCCCCAGCAGCGGCTGGGAGACCCGGGCCCAGTCCAGCGGCGCCTGAGCCCTGGTAATGATATATTTGGGCATGGAGATGCCGATCAGCTTTTCGCCGCTTTCGATTGGCGCGGGCGTGGAGCCGAAGGAAGCGACAAACATCGGGCTGTTGGCCGCCAGCCCCTTGAGGAACTTCCTCCATTTTGCATCCGATTGGATAACGTTTTCCCGCAACCCCACGAGCCAGGAGATCGTGGTCGGATGGGAAGCGGGGTCGGCCATGACGATCTGCCCCTTCCATCTGGGGTTTGCCAGGTCCTGGTAGGTCTTGGGAACTTCGGCCGCTTTGACCCGTTCTTTGTTGTAGATCAGGGCGGCAGACTCGATTCCGAAGCTCTGGATCTTACCGTCTCGGTTCGTCCACCGGGGATACCCGGCCGCGGCGGGCGATCGGTAGGAGGCAAGTACCCCTCTTTCCTTGAGCAGGTCCAAAACCGGCCTCGGCGCCTGTAGGACGTCGGCGGTGAGTTTTCCGGCGGCGTGTTCCGCCAGGATCGTGGGAAGGAACTGGGTGGTGGAGATCCGTGTGTACTCGACCTGGATGCCGTACTTTTTCTCGAACGCCGCCAGGATCGGCTCGATCGCGGTGATGTTGGCAAGAAAGGTCACCTTCCCTTCCGCCTTGGCCTTCTCGATCAGGGCCTTGTCCGCCGCCTCGGTTCCGGGAGCGGCAAAAGCACGGGGAGTCATTGCCAGGATCAATAAAACGACAAGCACCAGCTTCTTCATGTTCCTCCTTCTTTCGACACTCGCTTGTCAGGAAGTCTTCCCCCTTCATCCCAACTTGCCGAAGGGTTCCCGCTGCCGATGTCTCTTGCGGTTGCCGATCTCGGCAACGGAAGCAGACCGATTGCCTACATCTCCACCCGCGTCACGATCCCCTGTAACCGGCTGGGGGGAAGCTTGTTGAACTGCACGAAGTTGGGGGTGACCCGTTTGATCAGGCTGAACAGCTGCCAGACGGGATTGCGGGTGACAATGTCCTCCACCCCGTAGAAAATGACCTTCTCCTGAATGCCGTGCTCTTTGAACAGCCGTTCGATATCGAGAATTTCCCGGTATCCGGCATGAATATCCAAGGCTTCCAGCCCCGGCCCCAGGTCCTGTTTCAGTTCCGCAGCCACCCCGAAGGGCTCCGAGGTGCGGGTGATGGAGATCAGGATATTCCGTTCATAGATGATGTTGCTGCGAAAGATGGTATGGACGATGTAGGGGGAAATCATCCGATAGTCGCGGCAAAAGAGCAGCGCCGTCCCGGGAATGGTTCTCCCCTTCCGGTAGATCTGTTCGTAACCGACGAGGAAGGTGTGCAGCTCCAGGGGACGCAGGGCATCGTAGAGCCGCTGCTGGCCGCGGGTCCAGATGAGAATCGCGGCGAAGGGGATGGCGGCCAGGATCAGCGACCAGTAGGCGCCATGGGGAATCTTGCTCAAGGTGGCGATGAAGTAGGTGAAGGCGATGAGGCTGACCAAAATCGCGCTGGGAAGCTTCCAGCGCACCTTCCGGATATGCGAAAATACGAGAATCATCATCAGGCTCGTGATCGTCATGGATCCGGTGACCGCCATGCCGTAAGCGGCGGCGAGGTTCTCCGACCTTTCGAAGATCAGCATCATGAAGATGACGGCGCACATGAGCACCCCGTTGACAAAGGGGATATAAATCTGGGCCTTCATCTGGCTGGAGGTGTAGGAGACTTTCAGCAGGGGCATGATCCGGGTCGTAATCCCCTGATAGACGACCGAAAAGGCCCCGCTGATGATCGATTGCGAGGCGATGATCGTCGCCATGACCGTCAGGACGAGAAAGGGGATATAGAGATAGGGCGCCTGGTGCTGGACCATGCCGAAGAGAAGATATTTCGTCTCCGGGTGCTGGAGGGCGAAGATGCCCTGCCCCATGTAATTGCAGAGGAGGGCGGCAAAGACGAAATACCAGGCGTGGAGGATGGGCTTCTTGCCCAGATGCCCCATGTCGGCGTACAGGGCCTCCCCGCCGGTGGCGCAAAGGATGACCTCCGAGAGGACGAAGAATCCCGCCAGCCCGTTTTCTTTCAGGAATTGCAAGCCGTACCAGGGGTTGACGGACTTGAGAATCCCCGGCATGGTGACGACGGACACCAACCCCGTGATCGCCAGTGAGAGAAACCAGACCAGCATGATGGGGCCGAAGGCCCCGGCCACCCGATCCGTTCCCCGGGACTGGAAGGAAAAGAGCCCCACGGCAATGACGGCGGCGATCGCAATCAGGATTTCCAGACGGAGCGTTTCCAGCCCCGGAATCAGCAGCAGCCCTTCGACGGCGGACAGGAGGGTGATGGCGGGCGTGATGACGCCGTCGCCCAGAAGGAGGGAAACGCCGAGAAAAGTGAGAAAGCCGGCCACGGCGAGTTGCCGGCCGGGCTTGACCGTTTTACGCAGGATCTCCCGCAGCATGATCTCGCCGCCCTGCCCCTTGTAGGGAAGACTCATGGCCAGCCAGGCATACTCCACGGTCACGAGGATCAGCAGCGTCCAGACGACGAGGGAGAGGATGCCCAGGACGCTGGCCTCGGTCCGCGGCGTCAGGGCGAAGACGACCGCCAGGGTGTAGATGGGGCTCGTTCCGATGTCGCCGAATACGATCCCCATCGCACGGATGACGCCGACCCAGAAAGATTCCTGCTTATGATGTTTCAAGATTTACAGTCCCGTATCAAGTTGCTAAGCCGTCATGATTCTTATTTGTGACGGATGGCTTTGTTCAATACCACCGGACAGGGTGACGGTCAAGCGCTGCCAACGCCAATTGAATCAAAAAAGGAGATAACCGTCATCTTTCGCGGAACTGCGCCACGAAGCGGGCGGCGGGCATGAGCAGCGTGCAACAGGGGGAGCCGCAGCCTGACGGACAGCGCCCTTGAGAAAAATGGACGCGGTCCGTCAGGCTCCGATCATTTGACCAAAGGTTTGGGAACCGGAAGAACCGTCCTTCCGTACACCGAGTTCGTTGCCGTGGCCGCTATCAGATAAAGGGCGATGCATCCGGTAAAGAGGAGGAGATAGCCGACAATGGGCTTGCAGATGGCGTTGTTCACCATCCCCAGATCAATCAGGGCGATCAGAAACAGAGCCACATCCACAGCGACCACCAATACAAACAAAGCGGCATTCGCTTTTGCATAAGCCGGGGTCATGGCGACCAGAAAGCCAAAGCCCGCGAGCCATGTCCAACCTTCGATGGTTGGCTCCGGGGTGATGCCATTGGTAATCATCAGAAATTTCGCAATCGTGCTCAGCGCGGCAGCGAACATGAAAAAACCGGAAAAATATAAAAAGACATTGCCTCCCGTTACGTTATGATCTTTCAATTCCATGATGCCTGCCGTCAGCTGAATGATGCCCCCGCCAACCAGCCAAGCGGCAAGCAAGGGAAGCCCATTCACCCCGATCTTACCGAGAAAAACGGCACCGAAACCGAATACCGCAACTGCGAAGGCGCCTAAGGCAGCCGGCCCCGGAGTTGCAAAACTGTGTTGCTGTTCCATGATTTTCTTTCTCCCTGTTGGAAATGTTTTTGTTGAAATCAACCGACGCTTGGTGAAAGGCCTTATAGGGAAAAGAACGAAATTAGTCAATCAAATAAGGCATAATCGCCGGATGGATCAATTGAATAGATGGCTAATAGGCCCGGTTTCGCAACAGGCAGGGAGGAGCATAAGCGAGCCGAGCGGATTTTTCATAACCATTCGCTAAAGAATGCCGGCAAAACAGACGATAATGAAAAGATTAGGATTCCGTGCTAGGATCAAGCCTGCAAGACAGGCATGGTGGGATTGAACCCGCAAGGATGCTCCTCATTGTTGTTAGGGCACCCCCGGCAATCCAGCCGATCTCTGCGGGTCGACTTAACTTTTCGTTATGTTTACGGAGAAAGTATGCATTCTAAAGCAATACTCCTGGCGGCGGCTTTGCTGGCATTTTGCCTGGCGGCTCCAGCGGCAGCCGACGAGTTTTATCGTTGGACCGATGAAAGCGGTGTACTGCATATCTCCGATCAACCGCCTCCGCCATCCCGATCTGCGCCTAAAAAACTCGAGATCATTAAACACGCGCCCAAACCGCAGCCTGTGCAGCAGCCAAACCAAGTACAGGTCACTGAATATATTATCCCTTTCCAGAGGGCTTACGGCGGCATGATTGTCAATGTGGTTTTCAACGACCAGGTGGCTGCAAAAATGCTGGTCGATACGGGAGCCACGACCTTAAAGCTCAATGTCAAGCTGCTGCGAAAATTGAACCAGTCCACCGCTTCGGCAAAGAAGCGAAAGGCCGTGACCGCGGCGGGTGTCGTCGATGCCACTGAAATCATCATTGACAAAGTCGATCTGGGCGGCGCTGTGAAAAGAGATGTGATGGCGGGCTTTACCGATGAATCCCACGATAGCCTTCATTATGACGGACTTCTGGGATTGAGCTTTTTGTCGGATTTCAAGATGACGATCGACTATGAAAAGAACCAGCTCCATTTGATCCGCTGAAAACCGGAACCAATCATCACCTCGAAGCGCCGGAAGGGCCGGTCGCCTTGTCCAGCCGGCCAGGGCTCGTCCGGCCCTTTGTCCGCCGGCAGGAAGCCTCGAACCGCAAGGTCAGCTGACTTCCTTTTCTACCGAGAAAAAGCGGTTCTCATGCCAGACCAGGGGGACCTGCTTTTCATCCACGCCATAGGCCACCACCTCGGCAATATAGACGAGATAGTTCCCCGCCCGATGGGAGGTAATGATCTTGCATTCCAGGTTGGCGTAGGAACCTGATATGGAAGGGGCGTTCATCTGGGAAGATTTCATGATCGGGATCTTGAACTCCGCGAACTTGTCCACCTGACTGCCATGCGTGGATCCCAGCTTTCTGGCAAGGCTCGCCTGGCCGACCGATGCCACGTTCAGCACGCACTCCCCGCTCTCATCGATGAGCGCCCGGCAGGTGCTCGATCTGGACAGACTGATCGTGACGAGGGGCAGATTCTCGGAAACGAACATGGCCGTGGCGGTCATCGCATCTCTCGCCTGCCCGGTCGCTGCGGTCAACAGGACCACGGAACAGGGGATCATCCGCGTTGCCTTGAGCAAATCCTTCTCCATCCCTTTCCTCCCTTTAAAGCGATCTTCGGAATGACGGTCCATGTTGAATGCCGCCTGGGGGAAACATAAGGGATGCCGCTGTAAAAGGCAATGATCAGAAAAGGGAAGCTAAATAGCAGGATAATGCTATCAAGGGGTTCCCTGCTTCTTTCTTAACGCCGCCAGGATGCGCTCCGGCCGGGCCGGCACCTCGAAGATCCGGACCCCGCAGGCGTGGTGGATGGCGTTCAGGATCGCCGGCGGCGCGCCGAACATGACCACTTCCCCCAGGCCGATGCCTCCGAAGGGACCGCTGGCCCGGTAAGTCTCCTGGTAGTGGCACTCCGTTTGGGGCGAGTTCAGGAAGTTGGGGATGCCCCCCTGGGTGAGCGTTGCGGTCTTCCCGGGCGCGAAGTCTTCCCAGAGGGCATAGCCGGTGCCCATGTTCATGCCCCCTTCGCACTGCCCTTCCACGGCCAGAGGGTTGTGGATGACGCCCGGGTCGAGCACCGAGGTCATCTTCACCACCTTGACCTCACCCGTAGCCACCGTCACCTCCACCTCGGCCATGGTCAGCATGTAACTGACGCTCGGCCAGGGCTCCCCCTGGCTGTTGATATCGGTGGGCGTCGCGCCTTTCCAGGTATAGAGCCCCTCGTACCGGACGGGGAGTCCCTTGACGATCATGTCGCGATAGGTGCTGCACTGATTGTCTTCCATCGCCTTTTTCAGCCTCTCGCAGGCCAGGCGAATGGCGTTTCCCGAGGTGGCGGTCTGGCGACTGCCCACCGAAGGGCCGCTGTTGGGGACAAGGCGGCTGTCGTTGACGACGAAGCGGATCTTTTCCGGCGGCATCCCTCCCAGGGCCCGGGAGGCGATGGTTACCACGCCGCTGTCGGCCCCCTGCCCGGAATCCACCCAGGTGGCGTAGACGGTCACGCCGTCGTCCGGGTTCAGCTCCACCGCTGCCAAAGCCCGGTCATTCCCATCCAGGACGCATCCCCAGAAGCCGCAGCCGATCCCCACGCCGCGCCTCCGTTCGGCCGTCGTCGCCTCTTTTGCCTTTGCCAGCGCTTTTTGGTAGAGCGGGCGCAGCGTTTCCAGCATCGCCGGATAGGGATAGCAATCCAGCTCCAGACCCCAGTTGGCCTTGTCTCCCGCGCGCCAGGCATTCCGGAACCGGAACTCCAGGGGGTCCGTTTGCAGCTTTTCCGCCAGCATGTCGATCAGGACCTCGGAGACGAGCGTCATTTCCGCCCCTCCCGGCCCTCGGACCGCCCCATAGGGATTGTGGTTGGTCAGCACCATCGACCCTGCGCCATAGATATTCGGGATGCGATAGGGACCGCCGATGGTCTTATGGGTCTTGCTCAAAAGCAGACCTCCCGTTCCTTCATAGGCGCCGCAATCCAGTTGGAAGTCATAGAGCATCGCTTTCAGCCGCCCATCCGAATCTGCGCCCAACCGGGCGTTGACATAGAACCTGGCCCGTTTGGTCGTGGCCAGAATCGTCTCCGCCATGGTGTAGGCCAGCTTGCAGGGCCGCCCGAATTTCAGGGCCGCCGCGGCGACGAATATCTCGCAGGTCACGAAGGCCTTGTAGTCGAAGCTCCCCCCGCAGGCAGCGGCGATCCAGCGGATCTTGTCCGGCCCCATTCCAAGCGCCTTGGCCACCATATCGATATGGGGGTACAGGGAGACGCTGCGGGAGAGGATCGTGAGCGTATCGCCCTCCATCAAGGCGATCGAGCTGTCCGGTTCGACAATCAGGTGGGGCTGGTGGGAGGTGACAAACTCGGTGGAGACCACCACGTCCGCATCGGCCAGCGCTTTTGCCGCCTCAGCCTCGCCGCCATTCTTCTTGAGGTAGCTGGTAAAGGTATGGTTGACTTCATACTCCGGACGAATGGGAACCGCATCGGGGTGCAAGGACTCCCGGGGCGTCATGTAGGCCGGGAGGACTTCATATTCCACCTCCACCATAGCCAGCGCCGCTTCGGCCTCGGCGACCGTCTCGGCGGCGACGATCGCGACCGGGGCGCCGATATAGTTGGCCTTGGTCGTGCAGAGGACGGGCTCGGTGGGAACGATGCCGGTGACATAGGGGGGCAGATAGTAGTTGAGCGTATTGGAACCCGGTATATTTTCGGCGGTGATGATCCCGACGACGCCCGGCATTTTCTCGGCCCTACCGGTATCGATGCCCCGGATGAGGGCGTGCGGATGGGGGCTGCGCAGGATTTTCAGATGGAGGGTGTCGGAAGGCAGCGGGATATCGTTGCCGAATTGGGTCGCCCCGGTGGCTTTGGCCAGCGAATGGGGCCGCGGCGCCCGCTTCCCGAAGGTGCCTTGGGAGGTGTCCACCCGGATGTCGTCCTCTTTGACCTCCCCGCTGATCAGCTTTCCGGCCAGTTGGACGGCCCGGATGATCGCATTGTAGCCTGTGCAGCGGCAGAGGTTGTGGCGAAAGGACTCCCGGATCGCCGCTTCCGAAGGCGCCGGATCTTCATCCAGAAGCGCCTTGGCGGCCACGATCATCCCGGGCGTACAAAAGCCGCACTGGATGGCCCCTGCGTAAGCGAAGGCCTTCTGGATCGCATGAGGGTTTTCCAGCGTACCGATGCCTTCCACCGTGGTCACCTGCGCGTCATCGGGCAAGGCCTTCAGCGTCACGAGACAGGAACGCACGGCCTTGCCGTTCATGATGACCGAGCAGGCGCCGCAAGATCGG
>JAKAFS010000095.1 GCA_021817825.1 Deltaproteobacteria bacterium
ATCAAGGAGGCGATCTACGGCAACCGCCTGGTCCTCTTCGCCCCCCTCGACATCGCCAACCACTGCTCCAACGACTGCCTCTACTGCGGATTCCGGCGGAGCAACAAGGAACTGACGCGGGTCGCCCTCTCGATGGAGCAGATCGCGAGCGAAGTGGCGGTCCTGGAACGGGAGGGGCATAAGCGGCTTTTGATGCTCTGCGGCGAGAACCCCTCGCGATCGAGTCTCGATTATTTCTGCGAGGCCATCGAGACGGCCTACAGCGTCAAGACCGAAAAGGGAGGAGAAATCCGCCGGATCAACGTCGAGATCGCCCCCCTCTCCGTTCCGGATTTCAGCCGGCTCAAAAAAACGGGGATCGGGACCTATGTCCTCTTTCAGGAAACCTATCACCACGCCACCTACGCCCGGATGCACACCAGCGGCCCCAAGGCGGATTTCGCCTGGCGGGTGACCGCCATGCACCGGGCCCAGGAGGGGGGAATCAACGATGTGGGGATCGGCGCCCTTTTCGGACTCTACGATTACCGCTACGAGGTCCTGGGACTCCTCTCCCACGCCAAGCAGTTGGAACAGGACTGCGGTGTCGGTCCGCACACGATCTCGATTCCGCGTCTACAGCCGGCCCTGAACGCCCCGGCGGCGATCGCCCCCCCCAGCCCGGTCAGCGACGAACACTTCAAGACCCTGGTCGCAATCCTGCGGTTGGCCGTCCCCTATACAGGGATGATCCTGACGACGCGGGAAACGCCGGAGCTGCGCAACGAAGTCTTCAGCCTCGGCGTCTCCCAGATCAGCGCCGGTTCCCGGACCGACCCCGGCGGCTACGAGAAGGATTCGAGCGACCGGTTCCGGGCGGCTCAGTTCAACCTCGGCGACACGCGGACCCTCGACGAGGTGGTCCGTGATATCGCCCAGATGGGCCACATCCCCAGCTTCTGCACGGCCTGTTACCGCCTCGGACGCACCGGCAAGGACTTCATGGACCTGGCCAAGCCGGGATTGATCCAGAAGTTCTGCCGGACCAACGCGATTCTGACCTACAAGGAATACCTCCTCGACTACGCCTCCCCGGAGACCCGCACCGAAGGGGAGGCCCTGATCGAGCGCCTGGTCGCCGAGACCAAGGGGGCGGGAACGATAAAGACGGTCACCGGCCGCCTGGCCAAGATCGCGACGGGGGAAAGGGATCTCCTTGTCTGAAAAGGAGACTCCTTCCCCCAAGGAGAGGTGCAAATCGTGGAGAGCAAGGTTCCCCTGACCGTCGACGGCAAAAAGGTGGAGGCGCAGGCGGGCGAGACGATCCTGGAGGCGGCCCGGGCGCAGGGCATCACGATCCCGACCCTCTGTCACTATTCCCGGACCACCAGGGTCGGCGCCTGCCGCGTCTGTGTCGTGGAAGTGGAACATTCCCGGTCGCTCGTCGCTTCCTGCTGCATGCCGGTGAGTCCCGGAATGGTCATCAGCACGAACACCCCCCGGGTCAAGGCCGCCCAGAGGCTGGTCGTCGAACTCCTCTGGGCCTCCGGCGACCACAACTGCCTCGCCTGCGAACAGAACGGCGCCTGCGAGCTCCAGGATCTGGTCTACCGGCTGGGGATCGAGAAGCCCCGTTTCGCCATCGATCCGCCGGGCTACCCGATCGAGACCTCCAATACCATGCTCCAGCGGGATCTCAACAAATGCATCCTCTGCGGCCGCTGCATCCGGGCCTGCAACGAGATCCAGGTCAATGAGATCCTCGATTTCTCCTGCCGGGGTTCCCGCGCCAAGGTGGGCCCGGCTTTCGGCGCCGATTATATCGCTTCGGACTGCGTTTTCTGCGGCGAGTGCGCCGACGCCTGCCCGGTGGGGGCCATCACCTTCCGGCAGGCCCGCTTTGCGGGCCGTCCCTGGGAAATCCAAAAGGTCAGGACGACCTGCCCTTACTGCGGCGTCGGCTGCCAGATGGATCTGAACCTCCACAACGGCACGATCATCAAGGTGACCGGCAACCGCGCCTACGGCCAGCCCAACGGCGGCTCGCTCTGCGTCAAGGGAAGATTCGGCCTGGACTTCGTCCACCATCCCGACCGCCTCCAGACCCCGCTGATCCGCAAAGGAAAAGGGGAAAACCTCCGGGAAGCGACCTGGGAAGAGGCCTATGGCTTCATCGCCGCGAAGCTCAGGGCCGTCAAAGAGCAAAGCGGGCCGGACCATATCGCCGGCCTTGCCTCGGCGCGCTGCACCAATGAGGAAAACTACCTGTTCCAGAAATTCATGCGCGCCGTCATCGGAACCAACCATGTCGATCACTGCGCCCGTCTCTGACACTCCGTGACGGTGGCCGGGCTGGCCGCCGCCTTCGGCAGCGGCGCCATGACGAACGCCATCGCCGAGTTCGAAACCTCCGAGGTCATCGTGGCGACGGGCACGAACACGACGGAAAACCACCCGGTCATCTCTTCGTTCATCAAGCGGGCCGTCCGCCAGAGAGGCGCGCAGCTGATCGTCATCGATCCGCGCGAGATCGACCTCGTCAAATACGCGACGCTCTGGCTCCGCCAGATCCCGGGCACGGACGTCGCCGTCCTCAACGGACTTATGCAGGTCATCATCGCCGAAGGCCTTTACGCCCGACAGTACGTAGCGGAGCGGACCGAGGGATTCGCGGCCCTCAAGAAAACCGTCGCGAAATATACGCCCGAAAGGGTCGAGATGATTTCCGGCGTACCTGCCGAGGAACTGAAAAAAGCGGCCCGTCTGTACGCCAAGGCGAAAAAGGCGGCCCTGCTCTATGCCATGGGGATAACCCAGCACATCTCGGGGACGGACAACGTCAAATCCTGCGCCAATCTCGCCATGCTTTGCGGCATGGTCGGCATCGAGGGCGGCGGCGTCAATCCGCTCCGGGGCCAGAACAACGTCCAGGGCGCCTGCGACATGGGGGCGCTCCCCGATCTCTTTCCCGCCTATCAGCCGGTCACGAACGACGCGGCGCGGGCAAAATTCGCAAAGGTCTGGAACGCGACGCTGCCCGCCAAAGCGGGAAAGACGGTGGTCGAAATCATGGAAGGCATCCCTAAAGGCGAGATCAGAGCCCTCTACATCATGGGTGAAAACCCGCTGCTCTCCGATCCCGACCTGCGCCATGTGGAAGAGGCCCTGAAAGATCTGGAACTGCTTGTCGTCCAGGACATCTTCCTGAGCGAGACCGCGCGTCTGGCCGACGTGGTCCTCCCCTCCGCCTGCTTTGCCGAGAAAGACGGCACCTTTACCAACACGGAGCGGCGGGTTCAGAGAATCCGCAGGGCGCTTCCTCCCCCCGGTTCGGCGAAGGCGGACTGGGAGATCATCGCCGATCTCGCCGCCCGTATGGGGTATCCCATGACCTATGGGTCGGCCGAGGAGATCATGGCAGAGATCAATCAGGTCGCGCCGAGCTATGGAGGCATCACCTACGAACGCCTGGATAAGGAGGGTCTCCAGTGGCCCTGTCCCCATCGGAACCACCCGGGCACCGGCTTCCTCCACAAAGATCGTTTCCCAAGGGGGCGCGGTCTTTTCCACGCGATCGAATACCGCCCGGCGGCGGAGCAGACCGACCGGGAATACCCCTTGATCCTCTCGACCGGACGGGTCCTTTACCATTACCATACGGGGACGATGACCAGGCGCTCGCCAGGCGCCATGGAGCGCTGTCCCGAATCGCTTGTGGAAATCCACCCCCGGGATGCGGAAAGACTCGGCATCGGCGACGGACAGCGGGTGAAAGTCACGTCCCGTCGCGGCACCCTCTCGGCCAGGACCAGGATTACCGCCCGCTCCGCCGAAGGGATGATCTTCATGAATTTCCACTTTCACGAAACGGCGGTCAATCTGCTGACCCATCGGGCGCTCGATCCCATCGGCAAGATCCCCGAATACAAGGTCTGCGCCGTCCGCCTGGAAGCCGATGCAAGGGGCCCGGAAGTAGAAAACGGCGGAGACCGAAAATAAACATTTTCCGAGCTTCTTTATTCCGGCAAACGTCGCTTCACCGCCAGTGCGTCATTGCCGACCGACCGTTTTTTTCTTGCCAGCTCCGCCATGACTTTTCATTGACAAATCAGTGGTTTTTATCTATTAGCGTCGGTCATGATCGCGGTTTAGCGATTAAAAAAAACCAGGGAGGTTTTATCATGTCGGAGAATTTGGCAAATCCAGCACCACTGGGACTTATGGGTTTCGGGATGACAACGGTTCTTTTAAACTTGCACAATGCCGGACTATTCGAGCTAGGCGCCGGAATACTGGCGATGGGCATCTTCTACGGCGGCGTGGCGCAGATCATCGCCGGCATTATGGAGTTCAAGAAGGGCAACACCTTCGGAACCACCGCGTTCACCTCCTACGGCAGTTTCTGGCTTACCCTGGTATTCCTGATCTACTTCAACGGAAAGCTGGGCATTCAGGCCAATAGCGAGGCCTTTATGACGGCCTATCTGTTCATGTGGGGGCTGTTCACCTTCTTCATGTGGATCGGCACCTGGAAGTTGAACCGCGGCCTCCAGGTCGTTTTCTTTTCCCTGACGGTCCTGTTCTGGATGCTCGCCGCGCGCGACGGTTTCGGCTGGAAGGGTTCTTGGGCGACGCTCACCGGCTATGAAGGCATCTTCTGCGGTTTCTCGGCCATCTACTGCGCCATGGCCCAGATTCTGAATGAGAACTTTGGCCGGACGGTGCTCCCCTTGGGAGCGAAATAAGCATCATTTCGGCGCTGGAGGCCCCGGGCCAAATAGCCTGTCGGGGTACGATCAGCCGATAAAACGACAGGGGCCGGACGGATTAACGTTCAGGCCCCTGTTTTTTGATTCGCCTTTTTTGTCCATCTCCCGGACCCGTTCCGATCATGGATGGGTCATGGGTCTTTGGGCGAATGCCATGCTTGTCACATATCTATTCTAATTTATTATTTTTTCCAGATTCACAAAGATGAATGTCCCGGCAGGAGCAGCTTTCGATCCACATAAAGGGGCGCCGAGAGGTTCAGCCGATTCAACTCCCGCAGAACCTGGACCGTCGTTCCGTGCTTGCGGGCAATCACCTCAAGGTTGTCGCCTTTTTTGACACGATAGACCCGCTTTTCCGGCTTGGGCTTGGGCTGGGACGCGGCCTCCCTGGTCGCCGGGAGGCGCTTGCCCTTTCCCGGGACCGCCGCCTTCTGTTCACCGGTTCCCCTCTCCCCTTTCCCGGCAACCGGCATCCGCGGGCCGGGGGGCGTCCCGTTGATTTTCAAAAGGCGGTCCACATAGAGGGATGCGCGGGGATCGATCCCGTTGAGTTTGACCAGCAATGCCACCGACGTACCGTGCTTGCGGGCGATCGTATCGAGCGTATCCCCCTTCTTTACCCGGTACAGCACACTCTTCGGCCGGGCAGCAGGCAGGGCTCCCCCCTTTTCCGCCCCAGGCGGTTCCGGCTTGGGTCGCGAAAGGGTCGGCGCCGGCACCTCCCGGTTCGCCTCCTCCCTTTTCAGAGCTTTGTCCCCTGCGCCGGCTCTGCCCTGAGCCGTTTTCAACGACGCGGACGGTTTCGGCAGCGGGCGGGGCACTTCGGCCACCGGCGCCTCCCGGACCGTTTCTTCACTCTTCGCTTCTTGCACCCCGCCGGCGGCATTGCGCGGGGTCCCGTTCAAAGCTCCGGGCGTTTGCTGGTTCAGGCTCAGAACGGCGGCAACCTGATCCTCCGGAACGGCCTCTTCCCCTTTCAGCCTCTCCGCCTCTCCTCCGGCCGTCTTTGTCTTCTCCACCTCCGCCGGGCGGCGTTCCGTCCGCTGGCGTTCCTTTCCCGAGGCCGCGATCACGGTCAGCGGCGGATAGGGAGGAAGACATTCGCCAATGGAGCGGGCCAGGGATTCCGCAATCCGTGTTTGAAAACGGTCGCTTTTGAGCAGCTTTTCCTCTTGGGGATTGGAGATATAGGCGGTTTCGATCAGGACCGAGGGAATCTCGGGAATCTTGAGGACCGCAAAGGGGGCCTCCTGAACGGTGGGATACTTGAGCCGGCTGACCCCTTTGACATTTTCCAGGACGTGAACGCCGAAGTCTTTGGACTGATTGATGGCATGGGTCTGGAACATGTTCAGGATGATCGGATCGGAGGCGTCGGCGCTCTCCCCGTTCGCCACGCCGCCGACGATATCGGCCAGGTTTTCGTTGCGCGCCAGGATCTTGGCGGCGGCGCTGCTTGCCCCGCCCGTGGAAAGGCAATAAACGGAGCTGCCGCTGGCCGTCCGGTTCTGGGCGGCGTCGGCATGGATGCTGATGAAAAGATCGGCCCCGTATTCTCTGGCAATCTGGAGTCTGTTTTTAAAAGACACGTAATAGTCGCCATCGCGGGTCAGAAAGGCCCGGTACCCCGGCCGTTTGTTCAGAAGATTGCGCAGTTTTCTGCCTATCGCCAGGACGACATCCTTTTCCAGCGTTCCCCCCTTCCCGACTGCGCCTACCGCCTCTCCCCCATGTCCCGGGTCGATCACGACGACGCGGTCCTTCCGCGTAACCTTCACCTTCTCCCGCGCCTCCCGTTCCTGACGGGCCACCTCGGGCAGGACAATATCGATGACGATCCGGTAGGGCTGGTCCTGAAAAGGCTTCAATTTGAAGACCGTCGTCTGCACCTGACCGGGCAGAGCGAGTTCGACCCGTACCCCCTTTTCGCCGCGCGGCAAGACGGCGGTCGCCTCCAGTCCCGGCTTGTTCACCGCGTTCTTCTGGCGAATTCGGTCGGGAGCGGACGTGTTTTCCAAATTGATGGCGAGCTTCCGGTCCTCCTTGTCGACGGTGTAGGGGGCATCATCGCTGACATCGATCACCAC
Organism: Deltaproteobacteria bacterium; assembly: GCA_021817825.1. Classification (GTDB taxonomy): domain Bacteria; phylum Desulfobacterota; class Syntrophia; order Syntrophales; family UBA5619; genus JAKAFS01. The sequence continues at coordinate 6,839 of JAKAFS010000095.1, forward strand.
CCGCGTGTGATCCGGCGCCACCCAGTGGCGGATGTTCAGGACCTCGCTCGCCGCCAGGACAGAGACCGGCCGCCCGATCGCCAAGATCAGCAGGAGGGAAGCCAGGATGTATTTCGAAGCACGGACCATGGGCACTTTCCAAATATTTCGGTGAATGTATCAGTTCCCGGCGGTTATTTCAACCTTGATCCGGAAAAACAGATTGACAACGGCCGTCGTTAATGGCATGGATACCGGCGTTTTCCCATCCGGGTCCGGCACGGAAAAAGGTTGAAGTTTCGCGCCGCGCAGTGTATGAATCACCTGATGTTCCGCCCGAGCGGAATATCCTGTACAGGGGCGATTAGCTCAGTTGGATAGAGTACTGGCCTCCGAAGCCAGGTGCCGTGAGTTCGAGTCTCACATCGCCCACCAGTTTTAAAGCCTCGTATTGCGCAGAGGCTGGTCATAGAGGGTAGTGGTAGTTTAACCAAACAGGGGACTCCTTGCCCGGACTACGCGTCCGGGCTATAGAGCCGAAAGGAGGAAGCAGATTGAGAAGGTACGAAACCATATTGATCGCCCACGTCGATCTCTCCGAGGATGAACTGAGCAGCCTCATCGCCCGTTACGGGGCCATCGTCACGGGGCAAAAGGGCATCCTGGTGAAAGTCGAGCGGTGGGGGAAGAGGAAACTCGCCTACCTGGTCGCAAAACAGGCGAGGGGATTCTACATCCTGGTCGATTATGCCGGGAGTGGAGCGGTGGTCGATGAACTGGAGAGGAATCTGAAGATCGATGACAAGGTTCTGAAGTTCATGACCGTCCTCAAGGAAGAAGCGATTGACGTTGCAGCCTTGGAGAAGGAAATCGCCGATGCCGCCGCCAAGAAGGATGAGAAGAAGGAGGCCCCGGCCCCCGAAGCGGCAGCCGCCGCTCCTGAGGTAGAAGCGCCCCCGCCCGCCGAAGCCGAGCCGTCGGTCCCGGAAGAAACCATTGCGAAGGGGGAAAAGGAATCATGAATACAGCGCCGCCATCCAGAGGCCCCAGCAAAGGGCCGAGACCGCAAAAGAAATTCTTTCACCGCCGGAAATTCTGCCGGTTTTGCACCGATTCGAACTTGAAGATCGAGTACAAGGACCCGCAAACCCTGCGTGATTTCACGACGGAACGAGGCAAGATCATGCCGCGTCGGATCACGGGGAACTGCGCCAAGCATCAGCGGGAGTTGACCGTAGCCATCAAAAGGGCGCGGACGATCGCGCTGTTGCCCTTTGTCGTCTCTGAAGGATAATTGAATGATCAGACCAGCCGCGGCCCCGGCGATGCTTCCGGAGCCGCGGCTGTACCGTCTCCGCTGACGACGCGCCATCCACCCTCGCTCCCGCTGTCCGGGGAAAAGCGTCTTTTGAGGCCTCTGGGCGACGAAGCAGGGACGGGACGGCAAAAAGTTGCCGGGGCGGGTCGGCAAGCAGTGAAAAGAGAAAAGGGCCTTCTATTGCATATCGGCATGATCCGGGGCATCGCGATCCTCTCCCTGACCCTCTTGGTTGTCGCCTTGATCCCTTTTGTAGGACCGGTCGTGATTATCATGACGCCCCTGCCGATTTTCTATTATTTTAGTCAGCTCGGCAGGATATGGGGATTGGCGGCATTGGCGGCCGCCTATGCCGTGGCTTCCGGAAGCCTCCTGCTGCTGGGGCGTCCGCTGCCGATCATGATTCTCTTCACGATCGGCATGACCGGGGTCATGCTCGCGGAGGTTTTGCGGCGCCGTTATCCCATCGGCAAGACCATCGCCGTAGCCTCAGTGGCCCTCTTTTTTTTCGGAACCGCCGCCCTGCTCCACCAGGCCTGGCTGACCGGCACGGACCCGTGGCAGTTGATCGCAGGGTATGTGGAGGGGGTCATCGGGGAGAATCTGCGGCTCTACGGCCAGATGAATGTCTCCCCGGACCAGATAAAGCTGATCAGGGAAAATACACCGGAGATCACCCGGTTCATCACCGGCATCTTCCCGGCCCTCTCTCTGTCGGGCGCCATCCTCACAGTCTGGCTGAATGTGCTGGCCGGACGATTGCTTTTGGACAGGCCGGGGGCGTCCTTCACTGATTTCGGCGATCTGGCCACCTGGAAGGCACCGGAAAAGCTGGTCTGGCTGCTGATCGCCGCAGGAGGAATGGTCCTGGCACCCTGGGATCTGTCCGTGACGGTCGGGATGAACCTCCTGATCGTCTGCTGCCTGATCTATTTTTTTCAGGGGCTGGCCATCGCGTCCTTTCTGTTCAAGCGCAAAAGGGTGCCGGTCCTGCTCCGCTGGCTTTTTTATCTGCTCCTGGCGTTGCAGCAGTATATGGTGATTTTTGTAGTCGCCTTCGGTCTGTTCGATATCTGGGTCGATTTTAGAAAACGGATCGCGGGAATAGATGTACAGACATAAATTCATGGTGGCGTTTCAATAAAACGTCCATCCCCAAAGGAGGAATGCATGAAGGTCATTTTAAGGCAAAACGTGGAAACTCTCGGCAAGGCGGGGGAGACGGTCAAGGTCGCGGACGGTTACGCGCGTAATTTCCTGATTCCCAAAGGGCTGGCGGCGGAAGCGAGCGTCAGGAATCTCAAAACCTTCGAGCACGAAAAGAAGCGCATTCTGCTCCAGGCGGAAAAGATTCAGAAGGAGGCCGAAGAAACGGCGGCCAAGCTCAGCACCGTGGAGTGCAAGATCGCCCGTCGCGTCGGCGAGCAGGAGAAACTCTTCGGCTCCGTGGGGGTCAAGGACATCGAAGAAGCGCTGATCGCCCAGGGAGTGGAAGTGGAAAAGCGGAACATTCTTCTGGACGAACCGATCAAAGCGATCGGCGAGTTTCCGGTCCGGATCAAGCTCAGCGCCGGGGTCACGGCCGAAATCAAGGTCTGCGTCGTTGCCGAGGCTTGAGCGGAATAATCCTCCGGGAGCCGTTTCCTCTTTGTATGCACGAGGCTGAGTCATGAAGGACGTCGACGCTTCCCTGCATAAGGTGCCTCCCCAGAACCTCGATGCCGAGCAATCGGTTCTGGGCGGCATCCTCCTGGATAACCTCGCCTTAAATACGGTCATGGAGGTGCTGGATGTCTCCGACTTCTACAGCGAAGCCCACCGGAAGATCTTCGCCGCCACCGTCGAACTGTCGAACCGCAACGAGCCCTGCGATCTGATTACCCTCGGCAGCCTGCTCAAGGACCAGAAAAAGATCGAACAGGTCGGCGGCGTGGCCTATCTTTCCTCCCTGGTGGACAACGTCTCCTCGTCGGCCAACATCGCCTACTACGCCAAGATCATCAAGGAAAAAAGCATCCTGCGCCGCCTCATCGGCACGGCCACGGAAATCCTCAACAAGAGCTACGATGCCGGATCGGACGTGGACAGCGTCCTGGACCAGGCGGAACATGCCATCTTCGAGATCTCGGAGAACAAGATCCGCCCCTCCTTTTCCTCCATAAAGGATATCGTCAAAGAGAGCTTCAGGACGATTGAGCGGCTGTACTCCAGGAAGGAACTGGTCACCGGTGTCTCTACGGGATTCGATAAGCTCGACGACATCACGTCGGGGCTCCAAAACTCCGATTTGATCATCATCGCCGGCCGGCCCAGCATGGGCAAGACCGCCTTTGCCCTGAACATCGCCCAGAATGCAGCCCTGCTGACGAATGTTCCGGTAGCCGTATTTTCGCTGGAAATGGCCAAGGAACAGCTCGTCACCCGTATGCTCGCCGCCGAATCCCGCGTCGACTCCCAACGCCTCCGCAAGGGTTTCCTCGGCGAGACGGACTGGCCGAAACTCACCGCAGCCGCAGGCCGCCTCTCGGACGCCCCGATCTATATCGACGACACGCCCGCCATCAGCGTCATCGAGATGAAAGCCAAGGCCCGCCGTCTCAAGGCCGAATTCGGCCTGGGGCTCATCGTCATCGACTACCTCCAGCTCATGCGCGGCGGCGCCTACAAGGACTCCCGGGAACAGGAGATTTCGGAAATCAGCCGCTCCCTGAAGGCCCTGGCAAAGGAACTCCAGCTGCCGGTCATCGCCTTGTCGCAGCTCAACCGTAAGGTGGAGGATAGGTCCGACCGCCGTCCCCAGATGGCCGATTTACGCGAATCGGGCGCCATCGAACAGGACGCCGACGTCATCGCCTTCATCTACCGCGACGAGGTCTACAACCGTTCGGCAGACAACCCCGACAAGGGAATCGCCGAGATCATCATCGGCAAGCAGCGAAACGGTCCCACCGGGACGGTGCGGGTCACCTTCCTGGAAAAATACACCTGCTTCGAAAACCTGGCCCGTAGCGAAGACGTCCCCTAAGTTCGGCATGGACAGGCGGGATGGATGAGCAGAGGGAATCCGAAACTTCCCGGAACCGGCTCGCGACGCTCGTAGACGGCATTTTCGCCTTTGCGATGACCTTGCTCGTCACGGGCCTGGTCATCCCGCGCTTTTCCAAAACGGAGGCGGAGGCGCAACTCGCAAACAGTCTCGCGTCCATGCACTCCGAGCTGATCTCCTTTCTGGTCTCCTTCTTCGTCCTCGCCTTGGCATTCGCCTTTTCCTTCGTCAGCCCCTCCTGGTCGATGGCGGTCTACCTGCTCATTATCCCGGGCATCGCTCTTTTGAAGCGCTGCAACCGGTGAGGGAAAGTCCTCCCGGCCGCCGATTGATTTTCCGGCTTTTTTCAGCAGCGCCCGAGACCGGCCATTTGCGGAAAGGGTCTCAGCCCTCGATGAGTTTGGTTTCTTTCCCCAGATAGGGGATGGCGAGGGCGAGTTTTTTCAAGGCCTGCTTCTCGATCTGCCGGGCCCGTTCGCGCGTGATATGGTAGCGGTCGCCGATCGCCTGGAGGGTCAGGGGGTCGTCGGCCATCACGCGGTTCTTGATGATGAAGCTCTCCTTCTCGTTGAGATTGGCGAGCGCCCCGGCGATGTCGCGCTTGACCAGGGCCATTTCCTCTCTTCGGATCAACTGCGACTCCTGGTTTTCTCCCTGATAGACGAGGTAATCCAGGTGGGTGGCCTCCCCGTCCTCGGTCACCTGGGCGTCGAGGGACAGGTCGCGGCCGCTCATCCGGATATCCATCTCCTGGAGTTCCTCCGGAGTCACCCCCAGCGTTTCGGCGATCTCGCCGAATTCCGGTCGCTTTTCCGAAAGGCTTTCCAGTTTCTTTTTTGCCTGGCTGAGCTTGAAGAAGAGCTTGCGCTGCGCCTGGGTGGTGCCGATCTTGACCAGACTCCAGGATTTGATGATGTAGTTCTGGATGTAGGCCCTGATCCACCAGACGGCATAGGAGATCAGCCGGTACCCCTTGTAGGGATCGAACTTCTTGACCGCATGCATGAGGCCGATGTTGCCCTCCTGCACCAGATCGGACAGCTTCAGGCCGTAATTGCGGTATTCATGGGCAATCTTGACCACGAAGCGCAGGTTCGAGACGACCAGCTTCTCCGCCGCCTCCATATCGTTGTACTTCACCAGCCGGACCGCCAGGAGGAATTCCTCCTCGGCCGTCAGAATGGGAAAGCGGTTGATCTCGGTCATGTAAAGATCGAGTGTCCCCGTAACCGCCGGAACTTCCAATAAAGTCATCCTCCTTCGTCCTTAGCTCAGGGTTTAATTTATACACTGGATGAACGGACGCCGTCAATCCCTTTCCCGTCCCTGCCGGTCTTCCGGGACGAGCGTTCCAGGGATCGTCTCCCTCGCCGCGCCAGCTTTCCGGCGCTTCCTCGGCATTTTTTTCCCAGTTGCGCCCAATCCTCTTGCGGTGCCCCATAGACTGGAGACAGCGGCTCCCGCGTCTTGACATCCCTGGCCGTGGTGTTTAACTTACTGCCGATTCAGCGTATTACCAAATAATAGAGGAGGTCCGAATGAGATTCGACAAATTTACCTTGAAGGTCCAGGAGGCGATCCAGGAGGCACAAGGTTTGGCAGGTTCGCTCGGACACCAGGCCCTCGACGCCGAACACCTCTTCCTGGCGCTTTTGAAACAACCGGAGGGAATCATCTCCGAAATCATCAAAAAATTGGGCGCCGATCCCCGGCGCCTGGAGGGTGAAGTCCGTAAAGCCCTGGATAAACTCCCGAAAGTGGAGGGGGCCGCGGGCGGCCAATCCTATATGACACCGCGCCTGAACCGTGTTTTCGATGGGGCGACGACCGAGGCCGCCCGGCTGACCGACGAGTATGTCAGCGCGGAACATGTCCTGATCGCACTGTGCGACGACAAGGAAGGTCCGGTGGGAAAGATCCTCGCTTCGGCGGGAATCACCAAGGATGCGATCTTCAAGATCCTCGTCGACATTCGCGGCAACCAGCGGGTCACCGACCCCAATCCGGAGGAGAAGTACCAGGCCTTGAAGCGGTACGCCCGCGACTTCAACGAACTGGCCAAGAGCGGTTCCTTCGATCCCGTCATCGGCCGGGACGAGGAGATTCGGAGGATCATGCAGGTCCTTTCGCGACGGACGAAGAACAACCCGATTCTGATCGGCGAACCGGGGGTCGGCAAAACGGCGATCGTCGAGGGACTGGCCCAGCGGATCGTCAACGGCGACGTGCC
>JAKAFS010000012.1 GCA_021817825.1 Deltaproteobacteria bacterium
ACCACAAGTTCATGCTCATCGACGGTAAGATCCTCATCACCGGCAGCTACAATTTTACGAACGAGTCGGAGTTTCGGAACTACGAGGCCGCGATCTTCACTAACCACAAAGGGCTTATCCAGGCCTTTGCTGCTGAGTTCGAGCGTCTATGGCTTCAGGGCAACGCTATTGAGTCGGCAAACTCGCCGCCCAGCGATGCAGAAGCGGCTGCACCGTCGCCAGGCGACAGTTGAGGCGTGGCGGAATCCGGGGGTGAAGGTTGGGGGTGGGGGCGCAAACAAAATCCGTCGTAACTGGTGGCGGCTTTCTGAGGGAGGCAGGCATGGTGCATCCGATCCCGGGCAGTGGCATTGCCCAGACGTATCTGATCACAGACGAGAAGGACGGACTGATGGTGGTCGATTGCGGCAGCGCAGGTGCCGCGGAGGCCGTCGAGATGTTCTGCACACACACCCTGAAACGATCGCTCATGGCGATCCGGATCATCGCTGCCACCCATTTTCATATTGACCACATCGGCGGGATCGCCGCGCTGCTTGCGATGTGCTCTCCCAAGGCAGTGGTCCTGTTCCATCCCCTGGTGAAGGCCTATCTGAATGCGCGCCGGCCGCTCTCTCCGATGCGGCACTGGGTAACTGGCTTGCTCCCAACGCTTGTTGCCGGTGGCTTCTTCGGCGTTCGGAAATGGTCCGATCTGGCCTTCGACGGTCCGGCCGGCGTGCCGGTGCCTTGCTTCCGAGATCTTCAGCGCGTCTCCTATGCGGACCAGATCCGGTATCTCGAAGGGGATGCCCTGCCGCGTTCGCGGATCGGCTTCGGCAACTGGGAGGTGATCGCCGCACCGGGCCACACCGAGGAATCGGTGGTCTTCTATAACGATTGCTCTGGGGAACTCATTACCGGCGATCTGATCTTGGGTCAGAAAGACGACCGGGGCTATCTGAACCGGTTCTGTTGGGACGAGGGGCAGACCCAGAGAACATTTGCCGCGCTGGCAGAGAAACTCCACGTCCGAATCATCTTCCCGGGCCATGGGCCGGTATTCTGGGCTGCTGAAGATGCCCTCCGCAAGGTGGGTGGCTTCGGCAAGAAGCGTTCACAAAGGAGGTAGGAGATGGAAGCCCTGCCCAAGCTGGATCGGACCAGGCGGTTGACCATGATGCCGGGAATGAAGCTGATCGTCATGTCCGACATGCACCGGGGCGACGGTTCCGGCGCCGACGACTTTGCCAAGAACTCCCTGATCTACCGCTGCGCTCTGGAGCATTACCTCGAAGAGGGGTTCACCTATATCGAGTTGGGCGACGCCGAGGAGCTCTGGGAGAACGACAATTTTGACCAGATCTACATCACCCACACAGCAGTCTATGAACTCCTGGTGCGATTCCATGATCCGGATCCGGCAAAGACCCGCTACCTGAAGATCTGGGGGAATCACGACCTCTACTGGAAGGACCATGAGGACGTCTACAGGACGCTATTTCCGGGCATCGAGATCCATGAGGGGATTGTACTGGAGATGGGAACGAAGTCCTTCTTGCTCATCCATGGCCACCAGGCTGACCCGAAGTGCAGCAGCGAGGGAGCGGCGGTCAGCAAGTTCTTCGTGCACAACTTCTGGCCGGATCTCCAGCGCTGCGGCGTCAAGGACCCGACCAGGGCAGCCCTCAATCCCGGCCTGTGCAACGAGGTGGACAGGCGGCTCCATGAGTGGGCGAACCATAATGACCAAGGCATCGCCGCCATCATTGCCGGCCACACCCACCGGGCGGTCTTCGAGAACCTGTCGCTGACGGAGCGGCGCTACCTGGAATCGAAGGTCAAAACCGAGAGGATCGAGATTAAACACCAGCCTGACGGGAGCTACTACAACACCGGCTCCTGCGTCCATCCGCTCAGCATCACCGGGATTGAGATCACTTATGAAGATGGCCTGCAACTTCGGCTGGTGGAGTGGGGTCAGGCGACGGAAGGGCATACCCTAACCATCCAGAGGGTAGAGGTCTGACGAAGTCAAGTTCGCGTCTTATGCAGTTCCGTCTTCGGATTTGCTGCTAAAATCCTCCTATTTGCTTGTCACATTCATCAATGACGTATTGAGGAACAAGCTGAAACTCGCAGGGGTTCAGTTGGTAGATGTATTCATTCTCAATATGAAAAGCCTGGTTTATGAATTTGTTGATTACGTTTGATCCCATTCCTTCGGCTCTGCCAGCGCACAGTACTCTATATATGTGAAGCTTCTCATAGTTGCATTCTGTTTCTTTGTATAGCTTCTTCAGGTACTCATCATCTTTGACGGCCTTCAGCATCTGACTGTAGTCAAAGTCAAATCCAGCGTCATTTTTTATTTGTTTTGACGCGTCCTCTATTTCTTCGCTTGTCATCTTTCGATCCATCTCGCTCCTAACGATCGGCTCGTCACGCTTGTGCAGAAGATTTGACAGCAGGTTGTAAGCATTACCTCTTTCATTAAGAATTTCGTGTTTTCGCCTTAAATACACGAGTTTAGTGATCTCATTGACATTTCCCTTTGTATTGGCTTCACATATTTCAAGAAATGTGACGATGTTTTCCTTCTTCACTTCCTTTTCTTTTATCTGTCCTTTGAAATTTTCCATGAAGTAGGCGGCTGGAATATCGAACCTGTCTCGATGATGATATACCATGTCAATAATCGGTTCAAAATCATGTGTAAGCATCAACACAGTCTTGCCGCTGAAACTCTTTCCCTTTCTGAACAGCATATCAATTATGGCGTACTTCTTATTCTTATCAAATGAAGATATCGGATCGTCCAACACGATTAAATCAGGCTTGGATTTCAGTGCGTCGTACATAAACAAGATAATTGAAAATGCGTTTCGTTCTCCGAAGCTCAGGTGATCCCTCACATCCGAGACAGAGTCTCCGCTGCGATCTTTATGGATCAGTTTTATGGAATACTGCTTCTTGGCATCTTCGACAATGTCAACAGAGTAATCGATGCCGGCATTTCTCAGAAAACCGTTTATCTCTTCTTTGTTTTCGTTGATAACCTTTTCTATATGCTTTTTTTGGAGATTCACTTTGCCCTGAAGGATGCCTGCTTTTTCCAGGAGTTCGTCAATCGATTTATTGACGATATCGATCTTCTCTCTAGTAGCGGGTGCCTGCAGATGACTGTAGTAAGCAATGTCGATTTTTTGATTCTTCAACAACTCAATTACTTTGTCGACGTCCTTTAATGATTTGAATCCAATATACTTGGCGTCGTTGAACTTCTTATTCATATTGTCGATCTGATCCCTAATCTCCAGTAAAAATTTTATTTGTTCGTCAGTATATCCATCAACTGTGCCGATAAAACCAGTTACTGTGTTTTTGGTTGTGTCCGAGAAATATTTATTTAGCCTGGAGAAAACTGAGACGATCTTGTTTATATATTCGATGACTTTTGGGTCATAAAGGTCCGATATCTTGACAATCTTTTCCTTCTTCTTGCTTATATTCGTTACGCAGTATGGACAGTTATCGGACATGTCTAGATACACTCTTCCTTCAATGATCCACTTTATCCACTTCGCGTTATTCTCTGACTGGATGTAATCTTTATAGTCTTCGACTTCTTTCGGAACATTCCGTACTTTGTTTCCATTCTTAAAGGCCTTTGATATGTTGCTTGACCCATGAATGCCACTTTTGACGGGTTTCCCAAAGCTGCTGCTGAGCTCGTTAAAGTCATTGATGAGTTCATCAATATCCTTGTCCTGAGCAAACATCTCCTGAATTGTCTTTGTTAGTTCATTGATTTCTGCCATACCCTTATCGTATTCCTCATCCCGGATGAAAATATCGAAACTACCTTGAACGAGTTCGTCCGGGAGAAAAATGTATTTGTTGGTATATTCCTCATCAAATATTTTCGCCAACGTTATGGAATCGATTCCAGTTACAGACGGATTATTACCTTCGGTACCGATGTGCTTGAAGGGTTTCAGCTTTAGCAGTTCCTTGCTACCGTTCTTTTTGTCATTTATCGCTGCAATAATTGCCTTTGAAAATGTGCTCTTACCGGTTCCGTTTATAGCGTACTTTATATTCAGGCTATGCTCTTTCAGAGTTATGATGCCATTATCAATGTTGTTACAGTTCTCTAGCGATATGTCCATGATCTCCCCCTTTCGCTCGTGAGAGGTTTTTGATCAACGACTCGTCTTTGCTTAAACGGGCGTTGTCGGATTCCCGCTATCTTAAAACCACGACGAGACGTCGTTTTAGAAGATCCTCCCAACCAAAGCCAGACTCACGCCCTGATAGAGAGGTAGCATAGCTTTCCAATGCAGCCTTTTCTGGATCTTCATCAGGAATGAATTTTCGAAAGCGCCGATTTAAATTAATGAAAGGCTCTGGTCTCATTCAGGGTCTCTATACGTTGTGAAAATAGATTGTTGCCTCCTGATTCATCCCGATGTCAGCATATCCTCAACCGTCGAAGCCTTTACAAAGCGTGCAGGATTCTCGCCGATTGCCAGGGCTTTGAAGTGCGCTTCTCCGCAGGAGACCTTTGCTTTCTCACGCTCTCGCAGTTCGTCGATGAACAGGCTGCTTTTTGTTTCCACAACGAAGTAAAGCCGCTCGGTTCCGTTAATCTCCACCAAGACTGCCCAGTCGGGGTTATACGTGCCCAGCGGTGTAGGCACCTTGAACCAGCTGGGAAGCTTGGCGTAGATCTTGACTGCCTCATTACTCTCCAACTGGCGGGCGAACTCCTCTTCAATGCCCGAATCGTAAATCACATGCTCGAATACGGACTTCTGAGTGTCGGTGAGCATGTTCTTCAGGTACCCCATCAACTCTTCCTGTTCGAAGAGTTCCTGGGCGTAATAGTATTCATCTCCCAGGCGCTGATATTTTATACCGTCCACAATCGCCAGCCGCTTGGCCCTGTTGATTGTCTCTGCTGCCAGTTCAATAAACTGCTGGGGATTGCGCTTGAAGTCGTTGAGCCTTCCGCTTTCCGTCAGGATAAGGGCAATGGTCCGGCGCGTGAGCTGGGTCTTGTCCTGGAGGTCCGTCAGCACATCGGGCAGCGCAATGTCGTGCTCGGCCAGATAAACAGGCATGGACTCCTGGGTTTTACCGACTTCAACTCCCGCGCGACCGATAGCCAGATCGGCCTTGCGCCACTGGAGTCGTGTCGCGGCAATCGGCGGGGCATCCTGGATCGCCTTGATGCACTGTCTGATCAGCCTCTCATTGTCGAACATGACGCGATAGGTCGTCTTGTGTTTGATCCGATTCCATAGGGCTTTGAATTCCTCGCTGTGCAACACGGCCTGTCGGGTCCGCACCGGTATACGCTTATCGGCATCTTTGATCTCCAGCTTTCCCGAGAGCTTGCGCAGGACATCCTTGATCTGCGGCAGTTGGGCGGTAAATGCCTCCGGCACTGTCAACGTCCCATCCCTCAGGGCCTTCTTCAGGCTATCCTGGACCTTACCTTTGGAATCCATATAGCCCTGCTCACGCAGATATCCCCAAAGCGCTTTGGATTTCTCGATCCCCAGGGGCGTTACTTTCCCATCTGCCCCGAGGATGGGGATGGCTGCAAACTGGTGTTCCTCTACGATGCCGAACCGAATGCCCGTATCGGCCTCGATCTCCTTCTGGAGGTTCTCCGCAAACTGTTCATAGCCTTCGGTCGCGACCACGGTCAGGGTGTTCGTTTCAAATCCCCGCAGCCGCTCTCCGTTTTGGTTCACGCAGAGACGCAACCCCCGGCCGATGGTCTGACGCCTTTCCCGTTCGGTTCCCATCTCCCGCAAGGCGCAAATCTGAAAGACGTTGGGGTTGTCCCAGCCCTCCTTGAGCGCCGAATGAGAGAAGATGAATTTCAGGGGTGTTTCCAGGCTTAGGAGCTTTTCCTTCTCGCGCATGATCAGGTTGTAAGCCCGCTCCGCGTTGTCCCGATTGGCCTGGTTGTTTTCCGCGGTGTCGGTCCATCCGCCCTTCTTGTCGATTGAGAAATAGCCATTATGGACCTGTTCAATCATTGCCGTCAGATCGACTTCCTGAAAGAGGGTTTGGTAATCGGGATGTTTTGCCCACCGCTGGTACTCTTCCTCGAAGATCCTGGCGTAGTCGCCCTTTTCCGGGTTCCCGTCGGCATCGTACTTGCGGTACTTTTCGACCATGTCGATGAAGAATAGGCTCAGTACCTTGATCCCCTGGGGCCGCAGCCGCTTTTCCTTATCCAAGTGTTCCTTGACGGTCCGCCGGATCATTTCCCTCTGCACGGCCAGCGCATCCACATCGCCGAAGGCTTGGCCTCGACGCAGAAAATGCTCGCCCCCGGGGACGCGAAGTTCCATGAATTCGTTTCCCCGCTCGACACGGATCTCCCCTACGCAGCAGTCATGATAAACTGCGCGACGGGTGGTCAGTTCCAAGAGATCGCCGTCCTGAACATTCAACTCCCGTCGCCGGACCTTACCGCTTTCCTCCACGTCCAGTTCCACGCGGGCGCTGATCACGCCCCGCTTGTTGCTTACGGAAAGGAGCCGCACATAGGGTTTGTTGTGTGCACCGACGATCGCGGCCGAGGCGACCTCGATCTGTTTGACGAGCTTGCGCTCGTAGGCATCCACGGCATCCAGTTTGTAGATCATGTGGTGTTTGTCCACGTGTGTCGCGGAATAACGCAGGGTGCATAGTGGATTCATGGCTCCCAGGGCCTCTTTCCCTCGGCCCTCCAGGCCGCCGTCCACGCTTTGCGGCTCATCGACGATCAGGATCGGCGAGGTGGCCCTGATCAAGTCAATGGGCTTCTCGCCGCCAGTCTTCTCGTTTTCCTGGTAGATGTTATTGATGTCTTTCTTGTTGATGGCACCCACCGTAACCACCATGATCTGTATGTGCGGGCTAGTGGCGAAGTTCCGGACTTGTCCCAGCTTTGAGGAGTCGTAGAGGAAGTACTCGAAGGGGACATTGGCGTAAAGGATGCGGAAATGATCCTCCGTGATCTGCAAAGATTTGTAGACCCCCTCCTTGATTGCCACGGAGGGAACGACGATGACAAATTTGGTGAAGCCATAGCGCCGGTTGAGTTCAAAGATCGAGCGGAGGTAGACGTAGGTCTTACCTGTGCCCGTTTCCATCTCCACGGTGAAATCGCCCGAGGCTAGCGTTGAAGAGGGCCGCAATCCATTGTTTATTTGGATTTCATTCAGATTCTTCAGTAGTTCATCGTCCAAAAGCGTCAATCGGTTCCCGATGCCCAGGTCGTTTTCCGCAAATCCCAAGCGGGCCTGCGGGTCCGTCGGGTCATGGATGACTGTGAACTCGGTCCTGCAGATCTCTTGTCCCTTGAAGAGATCGCACACCGCCTCGATTGCCGATAGCTGAAAGTCAAGATTCGGTTCAAAATGAAGTTTCATAAATACCTTATCATCTAATAGCCCAGCGACGGCTACCCTCTCGCGTTTGCCGTGTGCACTTTGCGATGAGATCACGATAACGTGTTGGAAATATGCTCTCTGAAACTATATCGAATGTAATTAGGTCTGAACGCGTTTTATGAAAGGTAATGACACATGGACGATCTCGATATTCCAATTCATTGATTGAGAGTCGAACCGTGTTATTCTTAAAGACAGTTATTAATAAGCTCCGTATCTCAGTCTCTCCTTTTCGACGTAACTTGATCATCTTTTGTTCTCCAACGCTCTTTAATCCAAAAAATTCTCTAGCAGCTTCTTTCGGAAATTGAATCTGATTTCCTCCTCGCGTCTCCTCTGGCATGATCTCTATGATGAGATCTCCCTTTTGTACGGTAATTACTCGTCCCTTTTCAGGTTCATGCTTACGACTCCAGGTAAATGTCGTTGTTTTCGCTTTCGTGCATGTCTTTTCAAAGTTCTTACGATCCTGCTTGTAGGATTGAAGAAGTTCCGCATCTAGGGGCTGACTGCCTAACGCGACTCCGGATGCCCAGCGTGATAACTCCTTTGGAATTTTATTCGCATTTATCAAAACAGCAAATTCGATATTGTGAAGGAGTCCATCCTTCGTGAGATTGTTGCTTCCTACCCAGACAAGGCTTCTAATTTTCCCTCTCAGCCATACAACTTTCGGGTGATAGATGCCCCGGTAAGAATTCATTAGCTGAACGTCTATTGCGGAGGTTTGCATCAACTCTAGGGCTGCTGGGTCAGTGATCGCGTGGTCCGTTCCAACGTAAACGGTCACTGCACGTTTTTTCTTTGACCGCATCCACCTCAAAACAGGTCCGCGAATTTCATTCCAACCAGATAATGTTATTGCATAAAAGAACATCTGGAGTGTATCAAATTCTTTGTCATGTATTAGCTCGGTGCATAATGAGTCGCGCATTGACGTCACTGACCATGAATTCAAAGTACACGTTGGGAGCATAGTATGCATATCTTCGCCCTCTCAGTTACAAGCTGCGCAATTGGTCAATGCCGTGTTGCTCGAGGATAGCCGCGAAATTGGTTTTGGCAACGTCATCTGCAAATGCGCCGTCGCGAAACACAAAAGTTGTCTCACCAGCCGGGGCAAGTTGTCTGTGCCACTCGATCATCCCAAGAGCTAAGGTCTCCACATCCGCCCTGCGAATCGCTTGGTGCGATAGACAGGCTAGAAGCGTTCCCGCACCTATGCTATAAATAGTATTCTCGGCAATGGATTTTTGTTCAATGGGTACGCAAAGATCAAGGCCGAGTTTGATAAGGATCTCATAAAGAATGTCCTCTTCGGAACGGCCTTCCTTGATATGTTCAACATTCTCTAAAAGTGTACTGACTAAGTTGTTGGGGTCGGGTTCCCATGCGCGAATGTTGGTCGTATCAAGCTTGAAAACGCGGAAACCACAGTCTCCTGCAAACATCGGGTTCTCTTTGCGAATCTTACTCCCGGCCTTGCGAAGTCGCTCCTTGGTCAATTCGGCGATATCAAGTGGTTTACCATATCGGTTGCAATATTCCGCCGCAGTTTTCTGTTCCCCATTTTCCATGCTTAGAGATTCAGGGAGCTGTACCAAGATATATCTGAGATTATCGCCCTCAAAGGTATTATGGGCAATGACCGCATGGCCGGTCGTTCCCGAACCGGCGAAGAAGTCGATTATAATGTCATTATTTCTCGCACCTGAAAGTATGATGAAATGCCTAATTAGGCTTGTTGGTTTGGGAGTATCGAATGGAACAATATCATCAAAAAGATCCTTGATTTCTTTTGCCGCGTCTCGCGTTGTTCCTACATCCTTACCAAATAGAATTGTTTCTGGTGCTCTTCCCTCAAGCTTATTAAGGTAGATTTTCCGAATGATGCGAGATTCATCAGCTGAAAATACGATCTCTCCCGACTGAATTTTAGATTCTACCGTCTCTTTACTCCACCGCCAGCCATTCGGTGGAGGTTCAATTATTTTTCCTGATGGCGTGGCAATTTTATAAATGAGGTTTGGACGGTATAATGCATTGCGCACGTCCCCTGATCTCCAGGGTCCGTTGGGGTCATTATCTGGATTAGAATAGTTCTTGTTATGTTCGTCTGTTCGATCTAAATTTGCCAATTCGAAATCCTCTCCTTTTTGGTAGCAGAGGACATAGTTGTGGTGTATAGAGAACGTACCCGAATAACCCTTCGGTTGAAGGCTATGCTGCCAAACGAGAGTCCCTCGATGATTTTCCTCGCCAAATATTTCATTACATAGAGTCAGGAGGGCGGCAATTTCATGGTCATCGATCGTGATAAAAATTACACCATCATTTCGAAGTAAATTCCTTGCCAGTTTTATTCTCGGATACATCATATTGAGCCAGTCGGTGTGGTATCGGCCGGATGCCTCGGTGTTGGAGCTTATCTTCCTGCCGCCCTCCACCTGGCCGGTCAGTTCGAGATAATTCCTGATGTTATCCTGGAAATCGTCGGGATAAACGAAATCCTTGCCGGTGTTGTAGGGTGGGTCGATATAGATGAGCTTCACTTTCCCGGCATAGGATTTCTGGAGGAGCTTTAGCACTTCGAGGTTGTCCCCCTCGATCATGAGATTCTGGGTGGTATCCCAGTCCACGCTGTCTTCCGGGCAGGGGCGAAGCGTGCCGGTGGAAGGGGTGAGGGCGAGTTGCCGGGCGCGGCGCTTGCCGTGCCAATTGAGGCCGTATTTCTCCTCACGATCGTCGAGTGTAGCGCCAACAATCTGTTTCAGAACCTCAAAGTCGATCTTCCCCTCAACGACAATTTCTGGGAAAAGAGCCTTGAGATGTTCAATATTTCCTGCGATGATATCAGTGGATCTCGATTCAGTATCGTTGGCTTGTACGGTTTCCATGCTTATTCCCCTCTTTAATCTCTTCAGAATCAGATGATCAACGTTTTGAATCGATCACGAATGATCGTCTGCCGTGCTTTAATAAAGTCCTCATAGCGATCCATCTCCCAGAGTGTAGGGTCTTGGGGGATAAGATGGAGTTCTAAGTATTCTTTAGGTTTATTGATAAACCAGTCCTTCGGCAGTGTATCCCATTTGCCACCTGCACCATTTTCTTCTCGGGTGAGTAACATGCAGTTCGCTAGTTGATTTCGCGCATCTTCTCGATATTTCATCACTTGCCGGCCCGTTGCTGGGTTGATAACTTTGACTTGTTCCAACCGACTGCGGGGGAAAATATGGTCAACCTGAGGCAGATTGTTATCATATGCTGGTACGTGCGTGAATGTTGGGTACCAGAGATTGAACAAGAGATGAATGGTCTTGGATCCATAACCCATCTGCCAGAATCGATCTTCGGTGAGTTCCAAGCTTCTTCCCTGCGAACGGATCACTGAAAATGCTTCTTCCAAATCAAATGACTTACTCTCCTTGATTGTCTTGACCAATGCATCAAGCAAGTTGTCAGATTGGCCGCTGAAGGCTCCCGCTAGTAACGAGCGCAAAAGATAAATATCAACATCTTTAGCATTTTTCCATGCACCCGTGAAATGATAGCGCAAATAGATCAAGGGCATCAGAACTAAGTAAGACGGTAGTGCTTTGTCGCACTGGATATAGGTTTTACCGCGGACAAAATCTATTACATCCTTGATGGCAGCTGAAATATCTCCCCACTTTGCTTCTATGTCTTCACGCACACCCGGCTTGCGAAACTTGGAGACCTCATACCGCGCCCCCTGGCCGAGCAACAATAGGCATGTTTTCAAGACGAAATCACGATCGAAGGCAAAGCCATGTGCATTTAAACTGTTAAGTAAGTCTTCCATCTTATCGTCGGCGACGTCCCAGCTTGCACTCAGGAGCGAGAACAATAAGTCTGATTTACCAAGTTTAGTCCCGCCTGAATTGGCTCGAATAAAGACTTCGACGACGTCATCCTCTGTATAGAGCTCCGGGTTGTCAATGCTATCCAGTTCTTGATAGGTAACTGCTTCATCCATTTTGAAGGTACGATCAATAAGATTGAGATGATCGTCAAGTTTATTTAGCTCGGCTTCTGAGAGGGCACGCCCCGCTTCCTCTTTTAGGTGATCACGAATTTCCCTTTGTTTCCTTGTTGTGAAGACCAGATCCTTCAATTTTATCCATGGAAAAGTCGCTGTCGCAGGTGCAAGAAACTTGAAGCGGTACCTCGTGTCATCAGGTGCAGCGACATCACCACTTAGGATATCGAAATAGAGTTCCTTGCCTTCAAAGCTGCCATTTAGTCCGATGAAAAGGCTTTGCAGACGCTGCTGCCCATCAAGAACAAGGCACTTTTTCTTGTCATCGTCGGGGACATAGAAATCACTCAGCCGGAGAGTATCTTTCCAATTTTCAATGAATTTTCGGTGTCGAATAGTGCTTTTTGTCTTCCATATTAGTAGAGTGCTTATAGGATATTCCCTGAGAATTGAGTCAAAAAGCCTACAAATCTGATCTTCACTCCAAACGAATGGTCGCTGGATATTCGGCAACCAGAAACCGCCTTCTTCCTCTGGGTTGTTGAGAAACCCGACAATTTTTCTAATAGTTTGTTTTTGGTTTTGCACGATGAGTCCCTCCCATTCATAATCTATCTTTGGCAGAATCAAGTTCTGCCATGAGTCGTTTAATATCAAGATTTACTTCAATGCGGCGGCTGATCTGCAATTCCCGATCTGCTTGAGTTCGAAGATACGCAATTTGACGCATCAGTTGACTATATTCCGCGAGCGCTTCGCGTCGGCTAATAGTATCTGCGATGCTATTAAATCTAATGAAACGGCCTGTTACTATAGCAGCCCGAAAGGCATCCAGACAGTCGATCCAGCCTTGATAGAGCTCCAGAAGATGAGTTCGTGGTTGCAACGCCACTGCCATACTGTCCATAAATGCTTTTGTGGAGGTGTGCTGAACCAACTCGGACAAAGTGATGGCATCGTCAAGCACCGTCTTTCCAGATTCGCCCTGTGACCAGCGCTTGTGGGCAAACGACAAGGTAACCCTGTCGTCTTGCTCGGCCACCAGCACCACGGGATAGGGGATCGCCCGGTGGATGAGCTCCATAAGCCGGTCCGCTTTCGCCTCCGGCCGCAGGGCGAGTGAGAGAACGGCGATTTCCAGGTATTCCCGGACTTCATCGCAGTATTCCGGCACACCGGTCGTGGTTGGTTTCAGCGCTGCCAGCCAGAGCAGCTCTTCGATCCCCTCGTTGATGCGGCGTTTATCCGCGGCCGTAGGGGCGCCGTTTTCCACGAGCAGCGTCTTGGGCACGCGCCGGTCCACCCGTGCTTCCGGGGGAAGGTTGAGGGCGGCGATCAGGCTCTCGGCGTTCACGGATTCACCATCATTGCTTCGGGAAGAATGACCAGGAACGCCACCACCTCGAAATCGTTCATGCCCGCAAACTCACCTCTGCCGGCGTGTGTTCCTCCCGGAGTGAATAGACTTGCGACGGCCCGCTCTTCCTTCTTGCCGACAATGGAGGCAACGGCGGCGGCAAGCAGTTTCTGAATGGCAGCCATGTTCTCCCCATGGCGGGTGCTCTTATCGAAACAGGTGCATGCCTCTGCATCGGGGTAGTCCCGTCCGATGGCGAGCTTCCTCAAACGATCCAAAATCTGCTTGGCCTGCGGGAAGGGCATCAGTGTGGACCCATCTTCACCGATATGGACCAAATAATGGGGCGAGAGGGGATAACCAGGCTCAATAGACTTGAGGGCAGCTTCTCCCTGGGCGCGCAGGCAGAAAATGACACCAGGCGCAATTGCCGCTTCTCCGTTGTCGTTTGCTGTGGTCACGGCGAAGGCACCAATAGGGAGCCGCTCCAGCTTGCATTGCTGATCCTTGAGGAATCCGGCAAGATCAATACGGAAATCGGTGAGCGTCATGTCGGTGATGGACACACCGCTGGAGAGGTCTTCGAGATCGATGACCGTATCCTGGAGCTTGAGGAGCTGCTTGCGGCGGTATTCCAGATCATTCATCTGGTTGCCGGACTGGAGTTCGATCAGGTTCTCCTCGCCCGTGGCGGAGACATCCAGGAGCACCATGCGGCCGCTGACCCGCTGCTCCAGGTTGATGTATTCCTCCATCTCCATGTTGGGCCAGAAATTGACGAGCTGGATGCGGCGATTGGGGGAACCGATCCGGTCGATGCGGCCGAAGCGCTGAATGATGCGGACAGGATTCCAGTGGATGTCATAGTTGATGAGCCAGTCGCAATCCTGAAGATTCTGGCCTTCGGAGATACAGTCTGTAGCGATGAGCAGGTCCAGTTCACCCTCTCCGGCCAACTCGGCAGGGCGCTCTTTGCTCAGTGGAGCAAAGGCGGTCAATATTGCGGCCAGGTCTTTGCGCAGGCCGGTGAAGGTTGTCTTGTTGCGGCCTGTGCCGGTGACCAGGGCGGTGTGAATGCCAAAGTTCTTAAGCGCCCATGGGGCGAGGTGTTCGTAAAGGTAATTCGCGGTGTCGGCAAAGGCGGTAAAGACGATAATTTTACGGTTGCCGGGATTGATGGGATTTTTGCACTTTTCCTCTATCATCTGCCGGAGTGAGTGGAGCTTGGCGTCTCGGGCTGCCCCCACTTGTTTCGCTGCGGCATGGAGCGTTGCCAGGCGATTGCGATCCTCGATCAGATCCTGCTTCCATCGCACGAGATCTACATCGTGTAGCAAGACCTTGACTTTGCGCCCCACGAGCAGGGTTTCAAAAGCCAGGTCCTCAATATCGACGTCGGCGATGTCCACCTCCTCTACCGCGTCGGCGCAGGCCTCGATCTTGGCCAGCGTTGCTTCCACATCTGCTATCTGGCGGCCGACAGTGAGTGCAAAAGAGGAGACGGCGCTTTCCATCCGTTTGAGCACATTCACGCGCAAGAGGTGAACCAGACTCTCTTCACGATCCACCTGACGGAAGAAGCCCTCGCCTCCGCGAATCTCGGTGCTATATTTCGCGTCATAGGCCTCCTGCTTATGGGGTAACACATAACGCAGCGGTGCATAGGCCGCGAGGTTGAGGCGACGAATTTCATTGTTGATCTCGCGGATGGAGCGAAACTCCCCGGCACGATCCACGTCCGGCTTGATATTAATGGGTTTTAGCCTTTCCGGAAAGCTCCCCGTTTCAGCCGTGCCGTAGTACTTTTGGATATGTTTGCGGGAACGGGCGATGGTCAGCAGATCAAGAAGCTGGAAATAGTCAAAACCCAGCATATCAACCAGTCCCCCCGGGGTGCGTTCACTCTCCTCCAACGCCATCCACCGGTTGAATTGCTTTTGCGCCAGGCGTGTCGTGGCCTCAATGCTCGCAATGCCGTGGTCGAAGAGGGCCATGTCGTGCCCTTCGGTGACAAAGGCGATCTGGTTGCGCAGGTCTGCCAAACGGTTATTGACGGGTGTCGCGGACAACATGAGCACACGGGTTTTGACGCCCTCCCTGATGATCCGCCTCATGAGCCGATCATAGCGTGTCTCGCGGTCGCGGTGCGTTGTCTTGTTGCGGAAATTATGGGATTCGTCGATGACGACCAGGTCGTAATTGCCCCAGTTTACATGGGCGAGATCGATATCGCCGGAAAATCCGCCGTCGCGAGAAAGATCTGTGTGGTTCAGGACATCATAATTGAGTCGGTCCGCCGATAAGCTGTTGCGGAGGTCATTGGATTTGTAGAGCGTCCAGTTGTCGCGGAGCCGCTTGGGCGCCAATACCAGCACCCGATCGTTGCGAAGTTCGTAATACTTGATGATCGCCAGCGCTTCAAAGGTCTTGCCAAGCCCGACGCTGTCGGCGATGATGCAACCTCCGAATCGTTCGAGCTTTTCGATCGCCCCGACAACGCCATCACGTTGGAATTTGAAAAGCTTTTTCCAGACTTTGGTGTCCTTGATCCCAGTCGCGGACTTTACGATTCTCTCTTCATCGAGTTCGTCCCCGCGTGTCTTGAAGAGCTGAAAAAGGATCTGATAATAGATCAGCGCGGCGGCCTGATGCTCGCCAATCTCTTGAAGCATCGCGAGCAGCCGCTCTTTGTCATCAAATGCCGGCAATGAACCCCACAGAGACTCATACCAAGCCGTAAAAAGCGCTGCCTCGTCGGAAGAATCAGTACACTGGATCAAACTGAATTGATTGCCCGGTGCCAGTCCCAACCCATCAGTGGTTAACGGACAGCTTCCCGTAATAGCAATATGTTGAGGCGCTTCCTGCTGCTTGACGAGATAGGCAGATTGGGGCAGAAGATTTGCAGAATGCCGGACCTCAGCGTTTTCCCTTATCCATTTCGCGCATTCCCGGGCAAGCCAATGCGCCTGGAGTCGGTTCCGAGCTGGACGATCCGCGCTTGAACCAAGAAGCGTCAGATCATGGTCTACGGCCAGCGGTACGATCAGGCGTGTATGAATCTTTTTGTTTAAAAGGTCTCTCAGTTCGGAAAATGCGAAAAGGGAGAAAAAGGGGGTGGCGATATCGAGGGAGGTCCCGGGTTGAAGACTATGCCTCAATACGTCGATGACGCGATTTGTCGCAGTATTTTTGATCAGCTTCATCTTGACATCCCGGGATTGATAACTTTGCAGCAATTGGAGTTGATGAGCAGACCTGTTAAGCTCCTGAAATCTGCACCTATTTCAGATAACTGATTATAGTCGGTTCTTGCCCTCCCTCGATTTTCAAAATGTACGGCGTTACTATCACAAAATTGCAGAAATAGCACTAATTGATTAGGGTTTGGCCACTTAGGTGAGTGAGCATAGGCGTGACGATTGTGTCGGATGCCGGTAAATGCTGTGCTTCATAAGCGTAGTGCCGGAGGGTAGGCAAGGGCAGGACGAGATGCGGTGGCCGTTACATCCGTGCATTCTTCCTTTTCTGTCCCAGGGAAAATCGACGTTCTCTCTGTTCACGGCATAATTATTCTTGTTTCAGCTCCCTATTCTGCGCCTGAATTGGGAGGGTCGCTCGTAGCGGTCGCCCTGGGTCCAGATCCCTTTCCCCTGGGTCTTGGCCTCCTTTTCGGCCTGGAGAAAGGGGGCGCGGTAGGGCTGTTTCAGATACTCCCCGTAGGCCTCGGCCATGCCGGCGCTGACCATCTCCAGGTTCACATTCCGTTCATTCAGCCAGATGATTGCGACCATGCGGCGGTAGCGGTCGATATCGCGGATCTCGACCCGGACTGTCTGGTGGCTGACCAGTGAGGTCAGATAGTCTCGGGCGTCATTGCCGAAGGGCTCTCCCGGGATCTTTCCTTTGGCAGTTTCGGGAGCATCTATGCCATAAAGGCGGACCTTTAGTTTGGTCCCCTCCGGGGTGACGGCCTGCACGGTGTCGCCATCCGTGATCTTGGTGATGGTGGCAGTGATGGTTCTGATGGGCGCGGCTTGGCTGGCCGTGGCACAGATGATCAGCAGGGCCACTAGGATGAGCAGCAGCAAACTTTTATGATGACTGACGGCAACCTTCTTCATTTGAGAAGCCTCTCCAAATAGGCCAGTCGCTGCCTGTAAATCCTGATCTCTGCCAGACATTTCTCCCGCTCGGCGAGCTGTTCTCGCAGCGCTGGTAGATCCCGCTCAGCGACATGCTGATTGATAACCCTCATGCCCTCTCGCCGGACAAGGTAATGGTAGAGGTACACTTTCCCGAGGGCTTGTTTCCGGCGGACATTGAGGGCGCCCTTAGGAAGCTTATCGGCTTTCGCTTGCAGGGCCTGGAGTATCTCCCGGCTCCGCTGTTGCTCATCTGAGAGTAGACCATGGATGACCGGATCTGTCTTCGCTACTTTCATAGCTATTATCTACAAAATGTAGTGGAAATAGTCAAAGCTATTTTGGAAGGATTAAGAGAGGCAGGCACCTGCAGAGGGTGGAATTTCCCATGGCTATCTCGCCTATATACAAAGAAGCGAAAAAGCGATATTATCAGTAAAACAATGTGCTTTGCGTAACGCCCTGATACGACTGATAATGAGGGAGCAGATATGTACCGTGAATCAGAGACCATGGAGAAGAAGTCCTCCTTTGCCGCCTGGAAGGAGATCATCATTTCCCTGTCCGCCTTTGCCAACAAAAAGGGCGGGACAGTGGTCGTGGGGCTCGATGACCAGGGGAATCCGACAGACCTGAAGATCGGGAAGGATACCCTGGAGGAGATGGCCAACAGGATCAAGATGCACACGGACCCGATCCTCTATCCCTCGATCAACGTCAAGACCTTTGGCCCCGGCGAGATCGTCGAACTGGAGATCCCGGAATCGGACAACAAGCCCGTCTTTGCCTTCGAGAAGGCCTACGTCCGGGTGGGAAAGGCCAATCAGAAGCTGTCAGCAACAGAGATCCGCGACCTGGTCAAGCGGTACACGCTGCCGGATTTCGATCAGCGGCTGCTCTCGGAGAAATTCGACATCGAGGAACTGGATACGGCCACCATCCGGCGCCTCAATGAAACGGTCTTCCATTTCGGGAAGATCCCGGAGCGGCGCATCCTCGAGAAACTGCTGGTCTTGAAAAAGGGCAAGCTGACCAACACCGGCTATCTTTGCTTTGCCAAGGAGAACGAACTGATCCCCAGCGCGGTGATCAAGGGCGCCCGCTTCAAGGGAAAGACGATGGTCCGCTTCCTGGACATGAAGGATTTTAAGGGGAACCTGATTGCCGCGGTTAATGAGGTCCTGGATTTTATCCAGAGGCACATCAGCATGGGCGTGGGCATAGGCGCCAAGGCTGCCCGCAAAGAGAAATGGGATTATCCGCCGGAGGCCCTGCGCGAGGCCGTGGTGAACGCCATTGTGCATCGGGATTACACGGACCCGGGCAACATCCAGATCCGGATCTTCGATGATCGTTTGGAGATCTGGAGCCCCGGACTCCTGCCCAAGGAATTGAACATCAGGAATCTGCTTTCGGAAAACCGCTCCATCCCGCGCAACCGGGCCTTGGCAAAGATTTTCCATGACATCGGCTTTATCGAAGGCTGGGGGACGGGATTTCAGCGGATGGTGGAGGCATGCCTCGCCAACGGCAATCCCAAGCCTGAGCTGAAGGAGATGACTGGTGCCTTTGTCGTGAAGTTTGTCCGACGTCCCACCGGTGAGGGAATAAATGAGGGAACAAGTGAGGGAACAAATGGCGGATTAAATGAGGGAATAAACCGGCTCCGGGAGTTTGTTCGCAACCAGCCGGGCAAAAGGGTGAGCGAGATCAGCGCCGCCCTGGATATTCCCTCAAAAACCGTCGAGCGCTGGGTGAAGAAGTTGAGGGAACAAGGCGTGATCGTTTTCCGCGGTCCCCGGAAGACTGGCGGATATCACGCCACTTGATCAGCGAAACGGATAGAAAGAGGTAGGCAAGGGCCGCGCCGGCCGTAGGGCCTGGCCGTCACGTCCCTTGCAGCTTTTCCATCTCCCCCCTGTCTCCCCCCTGGGGGAATTCCCGCCCGCCACCCCATCAGAAGGTAGGCAGGCGTCGCGCCAGGGCATTCCTCTGCTCCAGCCCTGTCACGCCGCCTGCATCTTTCCTTCCGCACTCGGGCAAGGGCGTCGCCGGCCCTTTCCGCTGCCCCAGGTCCGGCACCGCCCTTGCTGATCCTCGCGCGGTGTTTTCTTTTCCCGGCCGCATGCTTTGTGCGCAACCGGCTCAGCTGGTTCTGCTTGCTCGTTTCACTGATCTGTTGAGTAGGCGTCCGGTCGTTGCAGTCGCCGGGGTCGCGCCGCGGCGTCGCTCCCTTCCGGCTTTATGCACCGCCTGCCGCGTCCATCTCCCCGGCCCTCCCTGCGGTGGCCATCGTCCGTCGGGGCCGGGCTGCGCTCCGCTTCGCGCCACCCCTTCGGCCGCTTGCCGCCGCACCCGTCCGCCCCGGCGGGGCTCCCTCCCTGCCTCCGGGGCCGGCCGGACGACCGCTGCGCGGCGACCGGCCCGTCCCTCCGGCATTTTGTACTTCTCCGTGGCCCGGTCCCGGCAGACCTCGCTGCGCGACTGCCGGACCTCGGGCGTTGCGGCCGGCTCCGCGCCCGCATAAAACCCGCGGACGCTCCGCTCGGCCGCTTCTGTTTGGTGCTCCGGGCCGTAGGCAGACAGGCGCTGCGCGCTGACTGCCTTAGCCCTCCGGCTTTTTTAAACCCTTGCCCGCTCCCGGCACGACCTCGCTGCTCTCGGACGCGCCTGGTCGCGGGCTTTTGCGCAGTCGGCTCCGCGACCGCATGAAGACGCGGACGCTGCGCCTCCTGCGCCTTGGTGGCCCGCTTGGCTGCCTGTCACCTCCTTCGTCGGAGACAGGCAGCCGCGGGCGATCTTTTCTTATCGGTCGCCGTGACTCGCCCTGCGTTTCGCTCCGGGCGAGACACGTCTCCCTGATTCGCGCCCTCGCCCTCGAAACCGCTAAAGCGGATTCCAGGGCGCCGTTCGTCCTCTCTCTGCGTTCGAGTCCGTCCGGCCGGGCCTCCGAGAACCAAGGTCAAAAGATCAAACAGACGATCATCGAGGAGTTGTTCTAATAGGGCAGGGCGGTGCGCTTACTCAGCTGCTGGTGTGGCCCGTATCGGCGTTCTGCCTCTTTCCCCGCTTTCGGCGACGCGTGCCTATCGCCGCCTTGCAGCGGGGTCTGGCGAGATGATGATCATGACGCAGTCGCTGGATAATAACCCATGTGGCCTACTGATGCTTGGGTCCTTCCGCCGCCTCTGCGCGGGGTAACCTGTTTGGCTCCCCGGTCGCTTCGTCCTGTGTCCATCCCCCTCCCATGCTTTGGTACAGGGCGACCGTGTCGGCCAGCCGCTGGCTGCGGGCGGCGATCAGGCCGGTGGCGGTCTGTTGTGCCTGTTGTTGCGCAATGAGGAGTTGCAGATAGCTGACCGTGCCCAAGGCGTATCCTTGCCTCGTCAGGTGCAGCGACTCCCGGGCGGCCTGATCCGCGGCGGCCTGGGCCGCCAGGGCCTGGGCGTCGTGATCCAGGGCCCGCAGCACGTCGGCCACGTTGCGCAGGGCCGAAAGGACGGTCTGCCGGTAGTTCGCCTCGGCGGCGGCAAAGGCGGCTTCGGCGGCCCTTGCCTCGGCGGGGAGCCCGGCGTTGAACAGGGGTTGCGCCACCTGGCCGGCCAACCCCCAGACCAGGGCGCCGCTGCCGAAGAGACTGCCCAGGGTGAGCGATTGCCAGCCGAGATCGGCGCTCAGGGTGAGCCGCGGATACTGTTTGGCCAGGATAGCGCCGTACTGGGCATTGGCGGCGTGCAGCAAGGCCTCGGAGGCTTGAATGTCCGGTCGTTGCCGCGTCAGCTCCGAGGGTATGCGGAGAGGCAGTTCCGTGGGCAGGCGGAAGTCGGCCAGGGTGAATTGCGGCACGGCCTTGCTTTCCGGCGGCTGTCCGCTCAGCACCGCGAGCAGGTGCTGGGTCTGGTCCAGGCGGCTGCGCACAGGGGACAGGGCGGCGCGGGACTGCTCCACCTGGACCTGCAAGGCTAGGACGTCGCTTGGGGAGGCGGCGCCCAGGGCCAGACGCCGGCGTGTCAGGTCCAGTTGCTCCTCCTGGGTCGCCAACAGGTCCTCGCTGGCCTGGAGCTGATCGGCCAATTGGGCCTGAAGGATGGCCGTGGTGACGATATTGGCCGCCAGGGCGAGGCGCGCGCCCGCGAACTGGTAGCGCTGGTAGTCGGCCTGGGCGGCGAGGGCCTCAAGGGTGCGACGGTTGCCGCCAAAAATGTCCAGGTTGTAGCTGACGCCCACCCCGGCATTGTAGAGCTCATAGGTTCGTTCCCCGCCTGCCTGGCCCGAGGGGGCGTTGTTCGTCTGCCGGCGTTGCGCCCCTGCCTGTCCGGTCGCCTGGGGGTACAGCGTCGCGCCGGACTGGGCCTCGTAGGTCTCGCGGGCCTGGAGGAGCGTGGCCTTGGCCGCCTCCAGGGTCGGGCTGGCCTCCAGGGCCTGCTGGACCAGCGCGTTGAGTTTGGCGGAACCCCATTCCTTCCACCAGTCAGCAGGGACTGGGCCGCCCGGGACGAAGCGCTGTGCCTCGCCGAGGCTGCCGGGGGCCGCTGCGGTTTGCCCGGGCATAGCCTGGGCGGTATAGCCGGAGACCTGGGGCGGTTCGGGTCGTCGGAAATCGGGACCCACGGCGCAGCCGGCCAGGATGCCTATTCCCAAAACCAGACAGGCCGCCCGCAGCCGGACAGGCGGGGCCTGTTTGCAGGGTTTTCTTTTCATGATCGGCTCTCCTCTTGCCGGGGAAGGGTCAGGACTTTCCCGGCAGCGACTTTCCTCATGGCCGCAACCTCCCGTTCCCGGGGTCTTGCAAGAGATGCCGGGCGACGATGGCCGCGGCGACCCAGAACAGGGCCCGGAAGGCGAGCGCGCCGACGGTCCGCATTTCGAAGGCGCCGCCGTTCAAGACGTAAAGGCCAAAGGCCGCAAAAACGACGATCGTGGCCACGGCTACCAGCAGGGAAAGAGGGACGGCCCAGGGCCTCCTCAACCAGAGTCCTGCCCCGGCGAAGACATACAGGAAACCGGCGATGAAGTTGAACCAGAGCACAAAGGGGACCGTGCGGCCGAGTCCGGCCTGCACCTCCGGGCTACCGAAGAGGGCGCGTCCGCCCGACAGGACCGTCGCGGCGCCGAAAAGGATGGCGGCAATGGCAATCACGATAGTGGTTCGCTGGCTATGCATCATATTCACCTCCCTGACCTTGGTCGGTTGCAAATAGGACAGTACGGTTTTCATTCGAATGCCCGCCCCTCGCCCGCTTCCTCCTGGGTTTCGCCGTCCCGGATATGATAGAGGCGCTTGAAGGTGGGGATGATCTTTTCGTCGTGGGTGACCACGATCACCGCCGTCTCAAATTGGCGGGCCATGCGGTTGAGGATGCGGATCACCGCCAGGGCCCGCTCGCTGTCCAGGGGGGCCGTCGGCTCGTCGGCCAGGATCACCGGCGGTCGGTTGACCAGGGCACGGGCGATGGAGACCCTTTGCTGTTCGCCGCCCGAGAGCTGCGCCGGCATGGCCCGGGCGCGATGGGCCACATCCAGCGCCTCCAGGAGTTCCAGGGCGCGCTTCCGGGAGTCGCTGTTGGATAGGCCGGCCAGCATGGGGAGCAAGGCCACGTTGTCGGTCACATCGAGAAAGGGGATCAGGTAAGGGGCCTGAAAGACGAACCCGATCTTGTCGCGCCGCAAGGCGCGCAGGTCGTTGATCTTCCAGGCGTCGTCATAGATCACCTCGTCCCCCAGGGTCATGCGTCCGCCTGTGGGCTCGATCACGGCCCCCAGACATTTGAGCAAGGTGGTCTTGCCGGAGCCCGAAGGTCCGATCAGGCCGACGACCTCGCCGGGAGCGACCTGCATGTCCACGGCCTTGAGGGCCTCCACGGCGGTGTCGCCCTTGCCGTAGCGCTTGCGCAATCCCTCGATGCGGATGCCTTTTGTGAGCCTGTCAGCCACCGATCGCCTCCGCCGGATCGACCTTGAGGGCGGCGCGGATGGCCAGGATGCTGGCCAGGGCGCAGATGACCATGACGCCGATAAAGCCGCGCACCGCGTCCGCCGGTTCGAGAAGCACATATTTGGGGAAGATCGGGGCCCAGAAGGTGGCGGCGATCTTCCCCACGACAAAGCCGATGAGTCCCAGCCCCAGGGCCTGCTGCAGGATCATGGCTGCGATGGTCCGGTTCCGGGTGCCGATCAGCTTCAGCACTGCGATCTCCCGGATCTTGCCCAGGGTCAGCGTATAGATGATAAAGGCGACGATGGCGGCGCTGACCACGGCGAGAATGACCAGGAACATGCCGATCTGCTTGGCCGCCGTGGCGATCAGTTTGCCGATCAGGATCTCCTCCATCTGCATCCGCGTATAGACCTGCAAACGTTTCCAGCGGCGGATCGGCTCGGCCGCCTCCTCCGGGTCGAGTCCGGGCGTAACCCGGACCAGGACCGCATTGACGTAGGGATTGACGCTCTGCGAGGCCAGCACCGCCTCGAGCAGCCCCGGCACCCCGGGCCGGTTGAAGGCGGGGTTGGCGGCGGTGCGGCGCCGCTGCTGGGCGATGGCGTCGTTGTCCTTGAGAAACTGCGCCTCCTGCGCGTCTTTGAGGGGGATGAAGACCATTGGGTCGCCGCCGGACGAGACCATGCGCCGGGTGAGACCCACCACCCGGTAGCGATTGCGGCGGATCTCAAGCTCGTCCCCGAGCTTGAACCCCGTGGCGAGGTCGGCCACGGCCTCGTAGTGGCTGCGGGTGATGTGGCGGCCGGCAACCAGGTGGCCGGGCTGTCCCGGTTCGCCGGGTCCGCCGGGCACGATGCCGACGACCATGGCGCGCACGTCGCGCTGTCCCTGGCGGACCTGCATGGTCAGGTAGGTGATGTTGGCTGCCCTCTCCACGCCGGGCATGCCGAGGATGGCGCGGTAGGTGTCGTCGTAAAGGCTGGAGGGCTCGGCATAGGGCCCCAGGGTGTCTTGCTGGACGACCCAGAGGTCCGCGCCGCTGTTATCCAGGAGCACCCGGGCGTCATCCACCATGCCCCGATAGACGCCAGCCATGGTGAGCGTGACGCCGATCAGCAGGCCCAGCCCCACGCCGGTGAAGACGAATTTACCCCAGGCGTGCACGATGTCCCGCCCGGCAAGGCTGATCATGGCGCTACCCCTTCCAGCCGTTCCACGACCTTGACGCGGCTGCGGCTGTTGAGCGCCCGCTGGCTGTAGACGACCACCCGGTCGCCCGATTGGAGGCCTTGGCGGATCTGGGTCCAACCCTCCAGGTCGGCCACGCCCACCTGGACCGGAGCGAAACGCAGCCCCTCGCCGTCCAGTCGCCAGACGCCGAGTCCGCCGTTCACCCGCTGAAGGCTCGCATTGGGCACGACCGGGGCGGCCGGCACGGCGGGAAGCGCGACGGTCACCTCGGCCAATTCCCCGATCGAGGGCAGACGTTTCGGCAGCGCTGCAAAGGTCACCTTGGCAAGGGTTTCCTCGGTGACCGCATCGGCTATCGGCTCCACGCGCAACACGCGGCCTGCGAGCCGCTCGCCTTCCCGGGAGCGCAGGACAATCTGCGCCGGTAGACCGGGGCGTAGCCCGGAGACTCGCAGTTGATCAAAGCGGACATGGATCCAGAGGGTTGCAGGGTCGATCACCTCCACCACCGACTGACCGGCGACCACGGTGGTGCCGGGATCGGCATTGCGCGCCGCCACCAGTCCCCCGACCGGGGCGATCAGACGCAGATTGGCGCGTTGCCGGATCAGACCCTCGCGGTCGGCGCGGACACGGGCCAGATCCTGTCGGGCGGCATCGAGGTTGGCGCGGGCGGCGGCAAGCCCTGCTTCGGTCACCTGGCGTTCCTGGCGCTTGCCTTCCACGACCTCAACGCTTGCGGTGCGGGCCTGGAGCAATTGTTCGTAACGGTTTGCCTGATTTTCGGCATAGGCCTTGCGGGCCGAGGCTTCCCGGACCTGGGCCTCGGCGGCCTGCACGACAGACTCGGCCCGTTTGAGCGCAGCGCCCTGAGCGGCGATCCGGTCGTCGAGGTCCACAGGGTCCATTTCGCCCAGCAACTGGCCTTGTTGGACCCGGTCGCCTACCTGCACGGCGACCTGTTTAATCCGGCCGGCCGCTGTGGTGCCGATCCGGTAGGTGTAGCGGGACTCCACCGTGCCGATGCCGAAGAGGGAAGGCGTGATTGCCCGCTCGTCAACGACGTTTACAGTCACCGGAATCGGCGCCAGCGGTCCGGAGCGCAGGGCCACGTATACGAGCAAGACCGCAAGCGGCACGATCACCGCCAGGAGCGCTACGACGCGGCGGTTCACTGATAAAAACTTCATCGCCCTTCCCTCCCTGACTCAATAGGGGACCAAAACAACCCCGTTTATTCCCTTATGGATCGTTATCTGTTTGGAGCGTCTAATTTTACGCTCTCATGGACGAGAAGGTTTGTCCTTGACCTAAGTCAAATCCGGTGCCTATTCTGAAAACATGCCGTGGGCGCGATGTTCGTCCCCTGGGAGTGATGATAACCCCTGTTGACAAAAGGATCAAGAAGAGTAAAATGTTAAAGAACGTTAACATTAATAGGAAATGACGAATATGCTCAAGGGGTTTGCAAAGGTCAATACAGAGGTCAGGCGTGAGCAGATCACGCAGGCGGCTTTTAAGGTCATTGCGGCCCATGGTGTGCAGGGGCTCACGACTTCAGCCATCGCCCGGGAGGTCGGGATATCAGGTGCCAATCTTTACAGGCACTTTAAGAACAAGGACGAAATTCTCGGCAGCGTGGCCGATAATATCGGAGCTGTCCTTCTTCGGAATCTTGAGGCCGTGCAGCGTGGCGCCGCAAAAAATTCTTTGACGCGACTGCGCAAGCTCTTCGCCCGTCATCTCGAATATATCGAAAAATGCGAAGGAATCCCCAGGTTGATATTTTCCGAGGAAATCCATGTGGATAATGACGGATTGAAAGAGAAACTGCTGTCGGCAATCGCTTCCTATATCGACGGAACAGCCGCGCTCGTCCGGGAGGGTCAAAGGCAGGGTGCGATCAATGCCCATATAGAAGCCCGCGCTGCCGCCTTGACCATGATCGGTATGATTCAAATCACCGTGATGAGATGGTCCCTGGGCAGCTTTTCTTTCCCGCTTGTGAAAGAGGGGATGAAGCTTTGGAAGAATTTCGAGACCTGCATCAAGGCAGGAAGAGATCCCTTATAGGGCGCAATCACCAGGCGGAAACGTTGACAAACATGAAAGGAAAGGAGAAAAAACCATGATGAGAGTCAAGATGGTCACCTTGGGGCTGGTCGCATTGTTTATTCTCTTTCTGGGGCTGCCTGTTTCATCCTTTGCCCATTGCGACGGCCTGGACGGCCCGGTGGTTGTGGCTGCGAAGAAGGCTCTGGAGAGTGGAAACGCGAACCCTGTGTTGATCTGGGTCCAGAAAAAGGATGAAGCGGCCATCAAAGAGGCATTCCAGAAAACATTGGCCGTTCGCAAGCTTGACCCTAAGGCCAAGGAACTCGCCGACATGTACTTCTTCGAGACCCTGGTGCGGGTGCATCGGGCCGGGGAAGGTGCCCCCTATACGGGCCTGAAACCGGCCGGCCGCGACCTCGGGCCTGCCGTTCCGGCGGGAGACAAGGCGTTGGTGGACGGCAAGCTCCAGCCCTTGGCGAAGCTTTTGATGAACACCCTGGAAAAGGGGCTGCATGAGCAGTTTGAAAAGGCGATGTCCAAGAAGAAATTCAAAGCGGACGATGTCCAAGCCGGCCGCGAATACATCGAGGCCTATGTCCCGTACATCCATTATGTGGAGCGTCTCTACGAGGCAGCCAAGACGACCGCCCCCGGTCATTTTCCGGAGGCCGGAGCCGGGCATGACCATTGATGTTGTCGGGTCCTGCTTTTTCCCTCGGGCAGGACCCACTCATCGGCCCGTTAATCGGACCGCTGGCGATGTAAGATTTGGCATGCCAGCCAAAAAAATCAGGATGGTGAAGGCGATAAGGAGGAGGCGGTATGGAGCGGATCAACCTGAAGGAGAAGGAGGCGTTCAAAAAGGAAGGGCGGGGCATGGCCAATCTGGTGGATGAGCCCTATCTGCTCATCAACCAGGTCTGCCTAGAACCGGGGCAGTCGGTCCCCGAACACCGGGCGAATTCCCACGTGACCCTCCAGGTGGTCTTCGGAGAAGGCACCTTTACGGTGGCGGGGGAGTCCATCCAGATGGGGCCGGGGAATCTGTTGCGCGTGCCGCTGGATTCTCCCATGAGCATCCGCAACGAATCGGCTGGTCGCATGGCCTTCCTCGTGATCAAGACGCCGCACCCGGATGCCCTGAAACGCTAACGGCGGCAGTCTGCCCCTGTCCGAGAGCTTGGCAAAAGACGCTCGTGACAAACCCTAGACCAACATGGAAAGGAGGGCTCGCCGATGAAACGGGCGATCAAGAATAATGTCTCCTGGATCGGGAAGATCGACTGGGAGCTCCGGAAGTTCCACGGAGACGAGTATTCGACCCACCGGGGTTCGACCTACAACTCCTACCTGGTCGAGGAGGAGAAGGTCGCGGTGATCGACACGGTCTGGCTGCCCTTTGCCAAGGAGTACGTCGGGAACCTCGAAAAGACGATCGACCTGAAGAAGATCAACTACGTCATCGCCAACCATGCGGAGATCGACCACAGCGGCGCCCTGCCCGAGTTGATGAGCCGCATCCCTGACGTGCCCATTTACTGCACGGCCAACGGCGTCAAGTCTCTAAAGGGTCACTATCATCAGGATTGGAACTTCCGGCCTGTGAAAACAGGGGACAGACTCAGCCTGGGCAACAAGGAGTTGATCTTTGTCGAGGCGCCGATGCTTCACTGGCCGGACAGCATGTTCTGCTACCTCACGGGCGACAGCATCCTTTTTTCCAATGACGCCTTCGGCCAGCACTATGCCTCGGAGCTGCTGTTCAACGATCTCGTCGATCAAACGGAGCTGATGGCCGAGTGCATCAAATACTACGCCAATATCCTGACCCCCTTCAGCGAGCTGGTGACGAAGAAGATCCAGGAGGTGCTGGCCTTCAATCTCCCCGTGGACGTCATCTGCACGAGCCACGGTGTCATCTGGCGAGACAACCCCGTGCAGATCGTCCAGCAGTATCTGAGGTGGGCGGATAGCTATCAGGAAAACCAGATCACCCTTGTTTACGACACCATGTGGAACGGGACGCGGGTCATGGCCGAAAACATCGCCGCCGGACTGTGTGCGGCGGACCCCGTAGTCACCGTCAAGCTCTTCAATCTGGCCAAGTCGGACCGCAACGACGTGATGACGGAGATCTTCAAATCCAAGGCAATTCTGGTCGGTTCGCCCACGATCAACCGCGGGGTGTTGACATCGATCGCGGGACTGCTGGAAGAGATGAAGGGGCTGAAGTTCAAGAACAAGAAGGCGGCGGCCTTCGGCTGCTACGGCTGGAGCGGCGAGTCGGTCAAGCTGATTCGGGGACAGCTTGATGCGGCTGGGTTCAATGTGGTTGATGAAGGCATAAGGACGATGTGGAATCCCGATGTAAAAAGCATTGAGGAGTGCATTGAATACGGGAAGAAGATGGCGCAACTTATTGAATAATGGTGGGTATAAAATCGATATCCGTCAAGAAATCAGACCAGGCTTGTCGTTCGGTCGAATCTCTTTTTGGCCGAAATCCTTACGGATAACGACCCTCTCTCCCGGAAAGCATGTTTGCGGAAAGCGTTGAAAAACAACCCGCTTGTTTTACGTCAGGTCTAAGCCTGATGAGAGGAAGAGCCCCTGTGATCAAAATAAAGAGAATCTATGATCCTCCTGCCGATAGTGACGGCTTCCGGGTATTGGTCGACCGATTATGGCCACGGGGTATGAGCAAGGAAAAAGGCGGCATTGATTTGTGGTTGAAGGAGATTGCACCCAGCAATGAACTTAGGAAGTGGTTCAACCATGAACCGCAGAAATGGGCTGTGTTTAAGAAAAGGTATTTTGCAGAAATAGAAGTGAGCAAAGGGGCACTGGATCCCCTGGTGAATAAGCTCCAAGCGGGACAAGTCACCCTTCTTTATGGGGCAAGAGACTTGCGATTCAATAACGCGGTTGCATTAAAGGAATATTTAGAAGACAAAATGGGGGTGCAAAATGGAACGGGTATTAATTGAAGATTCTTGTATCGGCTGCGGGTCATGCGTGGAAATATGTCCAGAGGTCTTTGAACTCGAAGGCGAGTTGGCCGTTGTGAAAGGTGATGCCGAGCTATCCTTAGACACGAAGATCATAGAAGCCGCCGAGTCCTGCCCTGTGGAAGCGATCATTTACGAAAGTTAAATTAAATGAGTTTCTGACGTCTGCTGGGAAGGAGGAGACCATGGGAAATGTAAAGGCCAGAGCGGTATTGTTATTCCTGCTGGTAATGGCCTTTGGGGTGCTCCTTTTTGGCGGCTACCTCATCAACCGGGACAAGCCTCCCATCCCCAAGGAGGTGGTGTCGCAAACCGGCCAGTCGGTCTATGCCGGAAAGGACGTTATCGACGGTCAGAACTATTTTTACAGCCGCGGCGGCCAGCACATCGGAACGATCTGGGGCCACGGCGCATACCTGGCGCCGGACTGGTCAGCGGACTATCTGCACCGCATGGGCCTCTTCGTCGCGGCAAGACACTTGGGCAAGAGCCCCGAGGAAGCCGCCGCCTTTACCCAAGCCGATCTCGACCGCCTAGACGCGGTCACCCGGGCGCGGCTCACCGTATTGGCAACGAAAGAGCAGAAAACGAACCGGTACGAGGCGGCGACCGGGAAGCTGATCTTCACCCCCTATCAAACCGAGGCGCACGCCTCCCTGGTCCGCTATTACACCGACCTGTTCAGGCAGGGGAACTCCCGGATGGGCCTGCAGGCGAAGATCGTCCGGAGCGACGAGGAAGGGCGCCTCGTGGCGAGCTTCTTCTCATGGCTTGCCTGGGCCGCCGGCACCCAACGCCCGGACAAGCCCTACACCTACACGAGCAACTGGCCTTATGATCCACTGATCGGCAACGGGCCGCTTCCGAGCGCCCTCATCTGGTCGATCCTGAGCGTCATCCTTCTTATCCTAGGCATTTCCGGCGCCATCTTCCTCTATCAGCGTTACATCCGGGAGGAGGACTACCAGGCCCAGCCGATCACCACTCTGGACGAGCCCTCGCCGACGCCGAGCCAGAGGGCGACCCTGGCCTACTTCCTCATTGCCATCGTGCTCTTTGTCATCCAAGTCGGAATGGGATCCGTGACCGGTCATTATACGGTCGAAGGCACCAGCTTCTATGGCATCCCGATCGGAGACCTCCTCCCCTATGCGGCCGTGCGCACCTGGCATCTGCAGCTCGCCGTATTCTTCATCGCCACCTGCTTTCTTGCGGCCGGCCTGTTCATCGGCCCCTACGTCGGCCATGAGCCCAGATATCAGGGCGTCCTGGTCTGGGCGCTGCTCGTTGCGGTCGTGGTGGTGGTTCTGGGCGCCCTCGGCGGCACCTACGCCTCGATACAGGGGCTCTTTGGCGGTGACGGCTTCCTGTTCGGGCATCAGGGCTACGAATACATCGAGCTGGGCCGTGTCTGGCAGCTTCTGCTCATTTTAGGCATGATCGTCTGGCTCATCCTGGTCGTGCGGGCCATCCGGCCCGCCCTCAGCCGCGAGAAGGACGCGGGCGGCATCACCCACCTGCTCCTCTACAGTGCCATCGCCATCCCGGCCTTCTATATGGTCGGCCTCCTGTACGGCAAGGGAAGCCACCTGTCGAACGCCGAATACTGGCGCTGGTGGGTCGTCCATCTCTGGGTCGAGGGCTTCTTCGAGGTCTTTGCCACGGTCTTCATGGCCTTCCTGCTGGCACGGATCGGCGTGGTGGGCGCCCGCTTCGCGCTGCGGGCCGTCTACTTCAGCATCTTCCTCTATCTCGGCAGCGGCGTCATCGGCACCTTCCACCACCTGTACTGGTCAGGCTCCCCGATGCCGATCGTTGCTCTGGGGGCGGTGTTCTCCGCCCTGGAGGTGGTGCCCCTCACCCTGGTCGGCTTCGAGGCGGTCCACAATCTGCGTGTCGCCGGGGGCAGCGGGCAGAATCCCTACCGCTGGCCGATCTACTTCTTTGTTTCCGTTGCCTTCTGGAACATGCTGGGCGCAGGCGTTTTCGGCTTCCTGATCAACCCGCCGATCGTGCTCTACTACATCCAGGGCCTCAACACGACGCCCATTCACGCCCACACCGCCCTTTTCGGCGTCTATGGCCTCCTGGCCATCTCCCTGATGCTTTTTTCGATGCGGCACACGGTGCGCAAGGCTGCCTGGTCCGACAGGCTGCTCAAATGGAGCTTCTGGGGACTTAACGGCGGTCTGGCCCTCATGACGCTGATCAGCCTTGCGCCGGCGGGTTTCTACCAGTTCTACTTTGCCGTGCGCGACGGCATGTGGTACGCCCGCAGCCCCGAGATTGCCTCGGGGGAGGTGATCCGCGCGCTGATGAACGCTCGCATCGTTCCCGATATCGTCTTTGCGGCAGGCCAACTGCTGCTGCTCGTCTTCGTGGGACGGGCCATCTGGCTCAGCCGTTCCCCTGCCGCGGCAAAGGAAAGGAGCAAAAAATGAAAGCGACGGAAGATCTCATTCAAGAGCACCATGCGGTATTGGTTTCTTTGCAGATCCTGGAGAAGGTCGCGACAGCCATCGGTGCGAAGGAGGCTAAGGCGCCGGGGCATCTGACCGAGCTTCTTGACTTCTTTAAGGGGTTTGTGGACCGGTGCCACCACGGCAAGGAGGAGGACGTGCTGTTTCCGGAGTTGGAACGGCGGGGTGTGAAGCGCGACGGCGGTCCCATCGGCGTGATGCTCGCGGAACATGAGGTCGGCCGCGGGCATGTACGCGCCATGACCGAGCGGCTCCAGGCCCTGCAGACCGGCGACGCCGGCGCGGCTGTCGGGATCGCCGATCAGGCGCGCGCCTACCGCGAGATGCTGGTAGCGCACATCCAGAAGGAGAACAATGTGCTCTTTCCCATGGCCGACCGCCTGATCGACGGCGCCGTTGCCGCGCAACTGGCCGAACAGTTTGAGGTGATCGAGCAGGAGCGG
Source organism: Deltaproteobacteria bacterium (assembly GCA_021817825.1). Lineage (GTDB taxonomy): Bacteria > Desulfobacterota > Syntrophia > Syntrophales > UBA5619 > JAKAFS01. Next base: position 32,060 of record JAKAFS010000012.1, read on the forward strand.
GTGGGTGAGGGCAAGCACGAGGCGTATCATGCCATGCTCCACGGCTTGATGGCCCATTATGGGATTGCGTGACGCGGTGGTCCATTCGATAACTGTTGTTCGTGGGTGCCCGGCTATGGACTCCAATAACCGGACGATCTTTAACGTCAACGATAGATAGGAGGAAAATCATGTTCGAGCCGAAGAATATCCTTGTTCCGACAGACTTTTCCAAATTCTCGGACGCGGCCCTGAAGAAGGCCGCCGACATCGCCGCGCGGTATGGAAGCAGCATCTATCTGCTCCACGTTCTGGGGATGTCGGAGCAGGTTCAGCAGTGCGCCGTCGACTACTGTCTAAGCGCGGAAATGGTGCAGCAGCTGGAAAAGGAAACGGTCAAGGCGGCCCAGGAGAGATTGAAGAAGGAAGCGGCTGCCATCGTGAAATCGAAGAAGGTCAAAGTCCTCTTCGATATCAAGAAGGGTTCGCCCGCCGAGACGATCCTGCGGGAAGAAAAGGCGAAGAAGGTAGATCTGATCGTCATTGCCTCCCACGGCAAGTCCGGGATATTGAAGCAGCTGATCGGCAGCGTGGCCGACAAGGTGGTCAAAGGTGCCAAAAGTCCGGTCGTGGTTGTAAAACCCTGAGAGTGCATTCCTTTGGAGCTGTGGGGTATTGGGCCTGAGTTTGGCAGCAGACTCTTTTCAGCCGCTTGAAGGGGCGCAGACAACGCATCTGCAAAGCATCTGCGCCGCCTTTTGGATAGGTTCGAGGGAGTCATGGCAGGCAAGGTCCACGCCGGCCATAGGGCGTGGCCGTCACGTCCCTTGCAGCTTTTCCCTCTCCCCCCTGTCTCCCCCGTTGGGGGAATTCCCGCCCGCCACCCCATCAGGAGGTAGGCAGGCGGCGCGCCAGGGCATTCCTCTGCTCCAGCCCTGTCACGCCGCCTGCATCTTTCCTTCCGCACTCGGGCAAGGGCGTCGCCGTCCCTTTCCTCTGCCCCAGGGCGCGGCACCGCCCTTGGCTTTCCCTCGCGCGGTGTTTTATTTCCCGGCCGCATGTCCTCAGCTTTTCTGTTCACCGTTTGCCGCTTCTTCGTTCCACTGATATGTTCGGTATGCGGCAGGCGTTGCAGTCGCCGGGGTCGCGCCGCGGCGTCGCTCCCTGCCGGCTTGGTGCGCCGCCTGCCGCTTCCATCTCCCCGGCCCTCCCTGCGGTCGCCGTTGTCCGTCAGGGTCGGGCTGCGCTCCGCTTTGCTCTGCCCTTCCGGCCGCCTGGCTTCCCGCGCCCATCCGCCCCAAGGGGCTCCCGGTACTGCCTCCGGGCCAGGCCGGACGACCGCTTTGCGGCGACCGGCCCGCCCCTCCGGCATTTTGTACTTTTCCTATGCCCGGTCCCGGCAGACCTCACTGCGCGACTGCCGGTCCTCGGGCGATGCGGCCGGCTCCGCGACCGCATAAAACCCGCGGACGCTCCGCTCGGCCGCTTCTGTTTGGTGCTCCGGGCCGTCGGCAGACAGGCGCTACGCGCTGACTGCCTAGGCCCTTCGGCTTTTTTAAAGTTCATTGCCCGCTCCCGGCGCGACCTCGCTGCACTCGGACACGTCTGGATCTCGCCCTTTTCTTCCTCCCCGGCTCCGCACCGCAAAACCACGGATGCTGCACCTCCTGCGCTATGGTGGCCCGCTAGGCCGCCTGTCACCTCCTTCGTCGGAGACAGGCGGCCGCGGGCGATCAGTTTCTTTTCGGTCGTCGTGACTCGCCCTCCGCTTTGCTCCGGGCGAGACACGTCTCCCTGATTCGCGCCCTCGCCCTCGAAACCGCTACGCGGATTCCAGGGCGCCGATCGTCCTCTCTCTGCGTTCGTGTCCGTCCGGTCGGGTGCTCCGAAAGCCAAGGTCAAAAGATAAAACCACCGATCAGCGAGGGTCGTTCCAATAGGGCAGGGTGAAGGCGGTCAGGCTTCTGCGCATCCCACTGGTATCGGCGTTCCGCCTCTTTCCCCGCTCCCGGCGTTTCCGTAGAGACGCCTCGCAGCGGGGCCTGATAGAAGAGCGAAGAGAGCGCATCGAGCAAAAATGACCGATGGCGATTAGAATAAGATGAAATATCGTTTGAGAAATCAGTGAAGTGGTGATATATCGCTGACCGGGCATTCGCCGCGATTTGGGAAGCCTTGAACAGAACCACCGTCCATTTCTATTTGCATGGAAGACCGCTATCGATCCAGGGGGAGGTCTGTGGCCGGTTATGCGAATAGTCCTTACCGATGCCTTCGGGCCTCACGCCAATACCCTTTCCTTCGAGAAATCGAAACACCGCGATAGAGTGCCGTCCCGGGGCTCCTGGCACCGTTTGCCCAGGGACGGAAATGACCTTGTCACTGCTTCCACGCTTCCCCTGTATTCATCTTTGCATCGCTCCCCATTCCCTATCCCAGTCAGGCAGCGACAAGAAACCCCTTTCATCCTGTGGTGACAGGACGCCGAGCGAAGGCGTGATGGTCAAGGGGTTCAAGATGGGGAAGTACCGTTCCTTGCGAAAGCTGAAGTGCCTGCGAAAGTCCAATGCCGCGATCGTCGCCCGCCACTGCCCCACAGTGGCGCGGATCGACCTTGCCACCTTCGATGTACGCCACAGGAATGATTTTGTCTGCGGGATTGAAGCGCTGCCCTTGGTAGACCTCGGCAGCGCTATCATCCCGAACCATGACACCAGTTGACCGATAGCCGTTCCGGCAACGCCGGCAAGGGCGACTCTCGCAAGCGCAAAAACGCGGCAGAGGGTCTTTCAGTCTCAGAAACCGCTTCTCGGCGTCCCCGGAACGAGACTGAAGCGGCACCGCTGCGTCTGCGCTATTGGGGCAGTCGCCTAACCGAGGTTGCGCCGGACCAGGTGCCTGACCTCTCGCAAATCATCATTGAGCTGCCCCTGTCGGAGGTGCGCCGATTCCTGCCAAGGCGACTCATGGTGGATCTGTATCAACTCTTTCGCAGATTTGTCGAGGGCACAGACGGACCCTCGTTCCCTTGTCGCTTGGCCGATCTCCGGCAAGACCGCGGCCTGCTCGCAGCCCTGCGGGCCCAGCTGCCCATGATCGATAACCTCATCACCCTGATCACCGACCCACCGGCGATCCTCATGGACGAGCGGCAGGGGCTTTGCTTTTTCAAGGGATTTTCCCTCCCTCTTCGCCCCCTTTCTTTCCGTTATCTCTTCCTACTGGCCCAATCGCCGGGGGAATTCGTGAAGCGCGCTGCGATCTATGCTCAGCTCTGGCCCGGAGAAATGAACTTCGCGGGCACGGACAAGCCCTATGAACAGCAGATAACGGACCACAAATACCATCTGACTGCCGAGATCAGAAAGGGGATGGCAGGCCGTCTGACCCTGAAGAAAGGTGAGATCGAAGGGATGATCAGCACCCGGTACGCACAGGGCTATCGGTTGAACCTCCCCTCCGAGGAAGTTCTGGTCTTTACCAGGAAAGACCTCCTGATCTTCGCCTTTCTCTTTTTGTTACGGAAGTGGTTCGATGGCTTTACTGGTTGGTTGCCCTTCTGGCGGTGTCTGGGAAGTTTCGGGGTATGGCCTGGCCAGCCTTCCTTGTAAAGAAGTTCTTCAAATCTTGCTCCCTGTTTTTTCAAGCACCGAACATCCGGTTTAAAAAAAAAGATAAGAGGGTTGCGACAGAATCTTAGCATCGTCTATGGGCTGCTGCTGGCGGGACTGATCGGCCTGGCCGCTCTCATTCTGCTGGCGAAGGTCCCCTGATTTTTTCCTAGACGCATTTATCTGATTTATAAATTATCAATAGGTTAGACGCGAATTCTCGTCGAAAAGCGTCTTTCGGGACGTTAAAAAAACGAGAAATTCGGCGAGACATTTTTTTTCATACTGTGCCATCCCTAAGCAAACCCTTTTGACCATGCCCCAGCAAAGGTCCATTTGAGAGAGCTGCTGCGCTGGCCCCGCGGGGCGCAGGCATTTTGCCTGGTCAAGGGTTTGATGAGGGAGCGGTGATGGCGCGATCCCGGATCCTCAAGCCCGAATTCTGGAGCGACGAGAAATTGGCCCAGGTCGCTCGCGAGGCACGGCTGTCCTTTGCGGGGCTCTGGACTTGTTCCGACGACTACGGTGTCACCAAAGGGCACCCTGCCTGGCTCAAATCGCAGATCTTTCCCTACGACACGGACCTCACCCTGACTCAGTTCCAGCAGTGGCTCGCCGACCTGGAGCGGATCGGCGTCATCGAGCCCTTTACGGCGGACGGCGAAGCCTTCTTCTACATCCGAAACTTTTCCGAACACCAGAAGGTGGACCGGCCGAGCAAGATGCGCAACCCGCCCTGTCCTCGCCACATCCTCGCGAGGGTGTCGCGAGTGTCTCGCGAGCCCATCGCCACAGACTCGCGAGAGTGCAGCGATGAAACAGAAACAGAAACTGAAACCGAAACAGAAATATTAACTACTACTGCGGCGGCCGATGACGATCGACCGCCGCTGGAGGAGCGGGAGCAGGAACAGCAGGATTTGCAGAAAGTGCGCACGGAACCTTCGGCTGATTCCGGCCCGTCTGCTCCTGACGCTGGTCGCCGCCAGCATAAACCTGCGGCGCGGGTATCGAGTCCCGCACGAAAGGGAATTGCCTTTGATTACGCCGCCGGCCGTTTCGATCAGGTGCCCCCGGAGCTGGTCGAGCAATGGCAGCAGGCCTACCCAGCGGTCGATGTGCTCTCAGAACTGCGCCGCATGGAGGCCTGGGCATCGGCAAACCCGGTGAACCGGAAATCGAACTGGCAGCGGTTCATCGTCAACTGGCTGACCCGTGCCCAGGACCGGGCCGGCCGCGGCGGGCCCCGGGGTGGGCCAGCCACGGCGGAAGGGGATCTGGAGCGATGGTTGAAAAAGTCTTCCACGACTTCGTGAAGGGGCTTTGCTTCTACTACGAGCGCCGGGATCCCCGGGAGGAGGCCCTCGACCTCTGGTTCCAGGCGGTGAAACACCTTCCCGATGAGCCCATGGACTGGATCAGCGAGCAGATCCGAGGTCGCTACGAGACGTTCCCCAAGAATCTGCCCCTGGTCATGCGCGAACTCTGGCAGCAGTGGCTGGAGGACCATCCCCAGCGCCGAAGCCACAGAAAGACCGAGGAGCCCTGCCTGGACTGCGACGACACCGGCCTGATCAGCCTCTTCCGGAAGGGCAGCAGCTACCTTTTCCGCTGCGGGAAGTGCAAGCGGTCGAACTTGAACGGCGTGCCGATGGCCTATCTTGCCGACCTGGAGGCCCGGGGCTATTCGCTGACCAGACAGGCGCGGACAGGAGGGCAGGGCCATGGCTGAGCAGCTCGTTAGAAAGGGGGCAATGGCGAGGCAGGAGCCCGAACTTGACGGGGGCCATCCCATGCGGCCCTCTGCCTGTGCGCTTTTCGAAAGCTGCCAGGCGCCGCTCTGCCCCCTGGACCAGTCGAGCCTCAAGGGGGTCTGGTACGCCGACGAGGAAATCTGCCGCGCCAGGTCCTATGCCGGCCTTGCCTGGATCAGGGGCCAGCGGAAGATCGGCCGGGTCGGTGCCAGGGGGTATTTCACCCTGGAGATGCTGCAGCGGAACTGCATCGTCAAGCGGGGGATCGCGGGCCTCGATTCTGATGCACAGGAAGAGCCGCAGCTCCGGCGATGGCTTGCCGACCATCCGGCACGAAGGGGTATGTCGGAGGAAAAGAAGGCGGCGCTCCGGCAGCGGGCCCAGGCGGGGCGGTTCTGGGAGAGGCGGTGAACGAGGGGCGATGTTCGGTCGGGTCCGGGTGCCATCCCGGCCCCATTTTTCAAGCCGCTCCATTGCCTTGGCCGAAAGGTATAGGGAGGCCCCAGAGCCTTGGTTTACGGGTCTGAAAATTTTCGGACGGGTGTTCCTTCGTCCCGGAGCCCGCGCCGACATGACACAAGGGCCAGGACAGAGGAGATGACAGCCTGGATCCAGAGGCAGAAAACAGCGTTGACCACGAAGCAGTATTACCGGGTCGGTGAGCTGGCAGTTCGTTTTGATATTTCTCCCCAGACGATCTACCGGATGATCGACCTGGGGGAGTTGAAGGCGGTCCGCCTCCGGGGCTGCCTGCGGGTGTCAACCGAGGAACTCCGTCGTTACGAGAAACGGCGACAGACCGATGGGTAGGCGAAATTATGGAACCATGCGCTGCCACTGAAAACCGCTATTGGGACATCCGGGATCTGTCTCATTACCTGAAGGTTAAGATCAAGACCCTCTATGCCCTGGTGCCGGTGATTCCCCATTATCGCGTCGGGAAGCTCATTCGGTTTAGGAAAGAGGAGATCGACACCTGGATGGAACACAAGCGCGGTATCGTTTGTGAGCAAGGCCGCAAATCGGAAAATCATCGGGTGAGGGGCATCGGCAAGGGTAACCCGGATATTGACCGGCTGATCAGAAAGGCAATTGACCAAACCAAAGGCGAGACCTATAATCTGATCACGGGAAATCAGACCGGATCGAGGGACCCTAAAGGAGATCGACATGGGTCTATATAAACGAGGAGCGGTCTGGTGGATGAGTTTTTCTCATCGTGGCGGGCAAATCCGGCGGTCCACCGAGACGGCGGATAAAAAGCTCGCCATCAGGATCTTTGACAAATTGAAAGGCGAAATCGCGGAAGGAAAGTGGTTTGCAGACTTGGAAGGCGAACGGATCACCTTCCATGAGCTGATGGACAAATATATGACCGACTATTCGTCAATCAGCAAGTCCCGCGCATCGCACGAACGGGACAAGGGGCTCCTCAAGCATCTGGAGCCGGTTTTCGGCGAGATGCTCCTGACGGAGATTACGGCCCGCCAGATTGCCGATTATAAGGTCATGCGCCGGCAGGAAGGCGCTGCCCCGCGAACCGTGAACTATGAACTGTCCCTGATGGGCCATGCCTTCAACATGGCGCTGTGCGAGTGGGAATGGGTGCGGGAAAACCCGGTTCGCAAGGTCCGCAAGGAGAAGGTCCGCAACACGATTGAACGTTGGCTGACCTTGGACGAGGAGGAAAAGCTGGTCGCCGCCTCTCCGAAATGGCTTCAGGAGATCATCGTCTTTGCGATCCAGACGGGGTTTAGGGAAAGCGAGATTCTCGGCTTGACCTGGAAGCAGGTGGACCTGAATCGGCGCACCATCACCATTTACGAGCAGAAGAACGGCGGCATCGACACCCTGCCGGTCAGCCAGAGGGCCCTGGGGATCTTGCTCCATAAACACGAAGAGCGGCAGGGACAAAACCAGTGGGTCTTCCCCAGCCAATGCGGGACGAAGCTTTGCCAGCACAACCTGATCCGGGCCTTCCATGAGGCGATCAAGCGAGCGAGGATCGATAAGCTGCGCTTCCACGATCTGCGGCACACCTTCGCCACGCGGCTGGTGCAAAATGGCGTCGATCTGTATAGCGTGCAGAAGTTGGGCCGCTGGAAGACCACGGCCATGATCACCCGTTATGCCCACCACTATCCCGAGAGTTTGCGCCCTGGGATTGAAACAATGGACGGAGTGGGGGGCGGATTTATCACAAATTTATCACATGTGATAAAAAATAAGGGGTCACAGCCGCGGTTGCGGCTTGTAACCCCTTGATTTCATGGTGGGCCAGGACAGAATTGAACTGTCGACACACGGATTTTCAGTCCGTTGCTCTACCGACTGAGCTACCGGCCCTCATTGCAGCAATATTGACGCTGAAACGATGTGCACATCTATAAAATATGCCCCCCTTTGTCAAGGCCTTTTTCTGGCAGGGAGGGGCCTTCGTTATCGGGGCAGGAGGTCGGCTTGGTTTTTCGCCCCATCGGCCGGTTCGGCTTCCTGGCCGGGAAGGTCGGGCGGTGCGGCGCCGGACTCTGCGCTTTCTCCTGGGTTGGCCATCGTCATGGCGGCCGGCGCGGCCATTGACGGGGCCGGCGGCCCCGCGGGGCTCTCCGGCGGCGCTGCGGCGGCGTACCCGTTTTTAGTCCGGACCACGAGGGTCGCCGCGAGCTTGTCGTGCCAGCCCTGCTTCCTTCCGTCGAAGGCGACCCAGAGGTAGCCGAGGCCCAGGACGAGACCGGAGACGAGGGTGCCCACCCAGCGAAGGAACGCCACGCCGAGGGTCATGGGATCGCCCGAAACCTGGACGACCCTGAGCCCCAGGAGCCTCTTTCCGGGGGTCCGGCCGAAGCTGCCGTGAAACCAGGTGAAATAGACCATGGCGGTGATGAGCGTGAACGCCGTATAGAGGGGCATGAGGCGCCCCATGCCTTCCGGAAGGCCGCCCAGGGCGAAGCTCCCCCCGAGGGACACCCGGCCGAGTCCGAGGGCCAGCCGACCGAGCAGATAGAGCATCAGTGAAATCAGATAGAGAAGGATCTCGTCGATGCACCAGGCCCAAAACCTTCGCCAGAAACCGCCGAACCGCTTATTCGTCATGGGGCCCTCCCCTGTCGGCGCCGCCGATGGCGCCCCTTTCGTACTGAAGGACGGCCAAGGCCGTCATCGCCGCGGTGTCCACACGGAGGACCCGCTTCCCGAGGCTGACCGACAGGCAGCCGGCCGCTTTGGCCTGGTCGATCTCCTCTTTCGCGAATCCTCCCTCCGGTCCGATGACCAGCAGGAATTCTCTGGTTTCGTCGTAAGCCCGATCCCGGAGCGTTTCCCGGATGCCCCGGGCCGACTCCTCCTCCCAGAAGGCGAGGCTCAGTCCTCCAGGGGGGGCAAAGCCGAGCGCGTCGGGCAAGGAGGTGACCTCCTCGATGACCGGCAGATCGGACCGGCCGCACTGGCGGCAGGCCTCGACGGCCACCTTCTGCCAGCGCGCCCGTTTCTGCGGCGATTTCTCCGCCGTCCAGCGGGGAACCGACCGTTCCGCGAAAAAGGGGATGATGCGTCCGACGCCGAGTTCCACGGCGTGCCGGATGATCGTTTCCAACTTGTCTGCCTTGGGGATGGCCTGGCAAAGGGTAATGGCGATTCGGTCGGCAGGTACGGTGCGCCGTCCGGTGATCTCCAGGGCGACCCCTTCTGTCGTCCGCCGGACGAGCGCTTCGTATTCCCAGCTCGTGCCGTTGAAGACCCAAAGGGGCTCTCCATCCTGCAAGCGCAGGACGGTCTTCAGATAGCGCGCCAGTTCATCGGTGGCCTTGGCCTGATCCCCCGCGGCGAGGGGGCGCGGGAGGTAGATCCGCGGCAGGGTCACGACCGGTCTTCCTTTTTCTTCAGGATGTAGCAGAGCCATTCCTTTTCGGTGATGAGCCTCTCCAGCGCCAGAGCGTCTCCGGGGAAATGGGCTTCGATGTCCGGAATGTTCTGTTCGATGATCCCCGACATGACCAGGTAACCGCCGGGGCTGAGCAGACGGGCCAGATGGGTGCGGAGTTTGATGAGGACATTCGAGGTCAGGTTGGCCACGATCAGTTGGAAAGGGTCCGTGAGCGCGGCAATGTCCTTGGCGGCAATGGTGACCCGGTCTTCGACCTGGTTCACCAGGACGTTTTCCCTGGCGATTGCGGTTGCCTTCGGGTCGATGTCGATGCCCAGGACCTTTTCGGCGCCGAGCTTTGCGCAGGCAATGCCGAGAATGCCCGTGCCCGTTCCGACATCGAGGACGCGGCTTTTTTCAAAGGACCGGTCTTTGACGAAAATGTCTTCAATGGCTTCCAGGCACATCCGCGTGGAGGCATGCTGCCCGGTCCCGAAGGCCATGCCCGGATCGATTTCGATGACGATATCCCGGCCCGTCGGGGCGAAACGCTCCCAGGTCGGTTTGATGACGATATCGCGGCTGACCCGCAGGGGCTTGAAATACTTCTTCCAGGCCTCGCCCCAGTCGGGATCGCGGATGACCTCGGTCTTGAAGGTGGGCTTTTCCAGCTCCGGGAAGATCCCGGCAAGGCTGTCGAGGTAGGTAGAAAGCAGGGCGAGGCGCTGTTCCAGCCGCACGTCGAAGGGGAGGAAGGCCTTGAGCGTCTCGTGGGAGGAGAGCGTCGGAAAATCGCCGGAGGGGAAATCTTCCACCGTGAAGGGCCCCTGGGACTCCTGAAAGGCCCCCTGGGCGCCGATTTCGGTCACGTAGTTGGTCAGGGCGTCGATAAGCTCCCCGGGGGCGGAAAGCTCGATCTTCAGCCAGTCGCCTTTCTTCTCTTCTTTCCGGTATTCCGGCATGATCCTTCACCCTTTCCGATCTTTTCGTGACCACACCTATACCTTTTTTACGAGCTGTTTTCAAGCGGCTTGAATTTTGACGCCCTTCGTGATAGCGTCGAGACGCCTTCCGGAGGTTGATTTTCCCTGAGAACTCCGCGCCAAGGTAAAGTCAGAAAGGAGCGGCGTTGCGCTACTATCCCCTTTTTCTCGACATTTCCGGACAGCGTTGCGTCGTGGTCGGCGGGGGGCAGGTGGCCGAACGCAAGGTCGGCCGGCTCCTGGACTGCGATGCCGCCGTGGAGGTCGTCGGCCCCTTTCTGACACCGAAACTGACGGCGCTCAAAGAGGAAGGGCGGATCGTCCATCGCGCGGCGGACTATGAAGCGGAATTGATTCGCGGCGCCCGGCTCGTGATCGGCGCCACGGACGATGAGGCCGTCAACGGGCGGATCTCTAAGGACGCCCGCGCATTGGGGATTCCGGTCAATATTGTCGACGATCCCGCCCGCTGCGACTTCATCCTGCCCTCCCTGGTCGAACGGGGGGATCTGGCGATCGCGATTTCCACGGGCGGCAAGAGTCCCGCTCTGGCCAAAAAGCTCCGCCGGGAGCTGGAGGCGGTCTATGGACCGGAATACGGGATCCTGACGACGATCCTGGGCGAACTGCGCCGAAAGGTCATCGACAGCGGCGGGGATCCCGATCGCCGCCGGGAGACGTTCGCGGCCGTCGTGGCTTCCGGCATCCTGGATCTCATCCGGGCGAAAGAGTGGAAAGCGGCGGCGGCGCTGATCGAGGAGTTGACCGGCGTGGAGATGGAGGTGAAACCTTAGGTGACCGATATCTGCCTTTTCCAAACGGCCCTTTTGGGCTACCTCGTCTGCACCGTCCTGTACGGCGTCTCGCTTTGGGGAAAGAGGGTCCTGCCCGCCAAAGCGGCCGCCTGGCTGATGCTTGCGGCCCTGACGTTCCATACCCTCTCTTTCGCTTTTCGCTGGAGCGCGACGGGAGGCGGCCCGGCCGTCGGCCTTTACGACGCCCTCTCCTTTTTCGCCTGGGCGATGGCCGCGGTGTATCTCGCCCTGCAATTGAAGACCAAAACCCGCGTCCTGGGGACCTTTGTCGCCCCGGTCATCACGCTCGTGATGGTGGTCGCTTCCGTCGGACTGGGCGGGGCGGTGGCGGCGCCGGCTGGTCTGCGGGGATCCCTGGTCACGCTCCATGTCCTGCTTTCGGTGACCGGCGAGGCCCTCTTTGCGGTGGCCTCCTGCGCGGGACTGATGTATCTGATCCAGGACGGTCTGCTCAAAAAGAAACGGGCCGATCAGCTGAGCCGGCTTTTGCCGTCCCTCCTCGATCTGGACCGGATCAACCACTTCTGCCTCAGCGGCGGATTCCCCCTTTTGACCCTCGGGGTCCTGGCCGGGTCGCTCTGGGCGCGGATCGTCTGGGGAAGCCACTGGCAGTGGGATCCCAAGCAGGTCTGGACGCTTCTGGCCTGGGGCTTCTACGGTTTTCTCCTCCATCAGCGGCTGGCGATCGGCTGGCGGGGGCGCCGGGCGGCCCGCTGGTCCCTGGCGGCTTTTCTGATCCTCCTCATCCTGCTGATCGTCGGACAGCCCCTCTTCCCGACGATTCACCGGTTCGTGTGATCCCATGCAACTCGTTCTGATCGGCATGAACCATAAGACGACGCCCATCGAGATCCGCGAGCGTCTGCAACTGTCCTGCGGCGAAGGCGACCGGCCGCTTGCGGAGGTGATGCGTCTGCCCGAGGTCCGGGAGGCGCTCTACCTGGCCACCTGCAACCGGGTGGAGGTCCTGGCCCGGGTCACCGACGGCGAGCAGGCGGTCGCGGCGCTGAAGGCATTCATCCTGCGACAGGGAAATCTCAGCGCCGCGGAACTGGAACGGTGTCTCTACATCCATAGGGACCGGGAGGCCGTCCGCCATCTCTTTCGCGTCACGGCGAGCCTCGATTCCCTGGTGATGGGGGAGCCGCAGATCCTCGGGCAGATGAAGGCGGCCTTCCGGGAGGCCGTCGAGCACCGGGCGACGGGCGTTTTGCTGAACCGCCTCGTTCACCACGCCTTCCGGGTCGCCAAAAGGGTCCGGACCGAGACGGGGATTGCCGGGAACGCGGTTTCGGTCAGTTATGCCGCCGTCGAACTGGCGAAGAAGATCTTCGGCGATCTCAAGGGAAAGACAATTCTTCTCATCGGCGCCGGGGAGATGTCGGAACTGGCCGCCCGGCACCTCATCCGTCAGGGAGTGGGAAGCATCATGATCGCCAACCGGACCTACAGCCGGGCCGAAGAGATGGCGACGCTGTTTCAGGGGGTTCCCGTGGCCTTCGAGCGGTTTTGCGAAACGCTGCCCGAGGTGGATATCGTGATCGCCTCCACCGGCGCCCCGGGCTACATCCTGACGGCCGAGCGCGTGGCCGAGGCGCTGCGGCGGCGGCGGAACCGCCTGCTCTTTCTGATCGACATCGCCGTTCCCCGGGACATCGATCCCAGGGCCGGCGAGATCGACAATGTCTTTCTCTACAACATCGACAACCTCCAGGAGGTCGTCGACGGCAACAAAGAAGTGCGAAGGACCGAGGCGCTCAAGGCCGAAGAGATCATCGGTGCGGAGATCACGGAGTTCGAGCAGTGGTTCAACGCCCTGGAGGTCGTGCCGACGATCGTGGCGCTCCGCGACAAGCTGGAGGGAATCATGAAGGGGGAACTGGAAAAATCCGCCGCCTGGCTGAAGGGTCTCCCCGAGGGCGACAAGGCCCGGATCGAGATCCTCGCCGCTTCCATCGTGAACAAGATCCTCCACGAGCCGATGATCGGCCTCAAAGAGGAAAGCCGGGAAAAGGACGCCTTGCCTTTCGTGGCGGCGATTCGCAGACTTTTCAAACTATAGGAGGCAGCCATCAAAAAGCAATTCAGGATCGGAACGCGGGGGAGCGCCCTGGCCACGACGCAAGCCGGGTGGGTGGCCGACCGCATCAGGGAACAGATTCCCGGTGCGTCAGTGGAACTGGTCGTCATCAAGACGAAGGGGGACATCCTTCAGGATGTTTCCCTGGCCCAGGCGGGCGGAAAAGGACTCTTCGTCAAGGAGATCGAGGAGGCCCTCCTTGCGGGCGACGTGGATCTGGCCGTGCACAGCATGAAGGATCTTCCCGCCGAACTGCCCGGGGAACTGGTGATCACCGCCACGCCGCTGCGGGAGGACCCCCGGGACGCCCTCATTTCCTGGGAACAGCTGCCGCTGGAGCAGCTTCCCCCCGGGGCGATGATCGGCACCGGCTCGCTGCGCCGCAGTTTGCAGCTCCGGAACTGGATGCCCCGTTTGACGATCGTGCCGCTCCGGGGCAATCTCGATACGCGGATCGGAAAAGTCTCGAAGACGGGCCTCGACGGGGTGATCCTCGCGGCGGCGGGGATCCGGCGCATGGGCTGGGAGGCGAAGATCGCCCAATGCTTTCCTGTGGAAACCATGCTGCCGGCCGTCGGTCAGGGAGTGCTGGGGATCGAAACGCGGCGGGACGATACAGCGGTCCGCGAGGCCCTCGCCTTTCTCGACGATCCGACAACGGCCTGCGAAGTCGGCGCCGAGCGGGCCTTTCTGGAGGGCCTGGGCGGCGGCGGGTGCCAGCTGCCGATCGCCGGTTTTGCCAGAAAGACAGGCGACCACCTGGTCCTGGAGGGGTTGATCGGGAGCATCGACGGGAAGGTGATGTTGCGCGACCGGGTCGAGGGGTCCGCCGGGACCTTTGCCGAACTGGGCCGGGGGCTGGCCGAGGCGCTCCTGGCACGGGGCGGCCGGGCGCTCCTCGCTGCGGTTCTTTGAGCATCGGAGAACGATTCATGAAGGAAACGGGAAAGGTCTACATCATCGGGGCCGGGCCGGGCGATCCGGGGCTGATTACCCTCCGGGCGATCCAGTGTCTCCGTGAGGCCGACGTCGTCATTTACGATCAGCTGGTCAATCCGGAGATCCTCTGCCATGCAGAGAAAAAGCCCCGACTGATCGATGCCGGAAAAAGAGGGGGACATCATACCCTTCCCCAGGCGGAGATCAACCGGCTGCTCGTGGCCGAGGCCGAGGCCGGGGCCGTAGTGGCCCGGCTCAAGGGGGGCGATCCCTTCATCTTCGGCCGAGGCGGCGAGGAGGCGGAGATCCTCCGCGAGGCGGGCATTTCCTTCGAGGTCGTTCCCGGCATCAGCTCGGCGGTTGCGGTGCCGGCCTATGCCGGCATCCCGCTTACCCACCGGGAACACACCACCAGCGTGGCTTTCGTTACGGGGCACGAGGATCCCACCAAGGAAAAGAGCGGCCTCGACTGGCCGACCCTCGCCGGCATCGGGACGCTCGTTTTTCTCATGGGCGTGAAGAACCTTGCGGAAATCGCCGCGAACCTGATCCGCTGCGGGAAGTCCCCGGATACGCCCGCCGCCCTCATTCGCCGCGGGACGACGCCCGACCAGGAGGTCCTGACCGGAACCCTGGCCGATATCGCCCAGCGGGCCCGGGAACGTCGCTTCGCGCCGCCTGCGATCCTCGTCGTCGGCACCGTGGTGGCCTTACGGGAGACCCTCGACTGGTACGAGACGAAACCGCTTTTCGGGCGGGGGATCGTCGTTACCCGGCCGGAGGCGCAGGCCGGGGAAATGGCCGAACGCCTCGGCGCCGCCGGGGCCCGGGTGATTCATTTTCCCGTCATCCGGGTGGCCGAACCGGAAAGCTGGGCAGCCCTCGACGCCGCCTGCGAACGCCTGGAGGCCTACCGGTGGCTCATCTTCACGAGCGCCAACGGCGTGGCCTTCTTCTTCCGCCGTCTCCGGGAGCGGGGCGGAGATCTCCGCGACCTCAAGGGGATCCGGATTGCCACCATCGGCCCGGCGACCGCCGCGGCCGTGGAAGCCCGGGGAATCCGCGTCGATCTCGTGCCCGAGGCGTTCATCTCCGAAGGAGTCGTCCGGGCCTTTGCGGACGTTGATCTCCAGGGTTGCCGGGTCCTCCTTCCCAGGGCGGCCGAGGCCAGGGACGTGATTCCCGAAGGGCTGACGCAGATGGGCGCGACCGTGGACGTCGTCACGGCCTACCGGACGGTTCGCTCCGATGCGGAGGCGTCGACGCTGGCCCCCTTTTTTGCGGCCGGAAAGATCGCCGCCCTGACCTTCACGAGTCCCTCGACGGTGACTCACTTTCTGGGGATCATGGGGCCCCAGTTCCACCTGCCGTCCGGGGTCAAGGTCGCCTGCATCGGTCCGGTGACTGCCGCGGCCGCCAGAAAAGCGGGCCTTCCGGTGGACATCCTCCAGGAGCGTTACACGATTCCCGGCCTCGTGGAGGCGATGACCGCCTACTTCGGCCAGGCAGGACGAGAGCCCTCGGATCGACCCTGAAAGAGCGCCCATTGCCTTTCCGGGAACGCGGAAACGGAAAATAAAACGCGTCTTTCTCTTATTAAGGATTCCTATGACCTACAAGATTTGCCTGCTTCCCGGCGATGGGATCGGCCCCGAAGTGGTGGCCGCAGCCAAAGAGGTTTTGCAAAGTCTGCCGCTGGCATTTGAATTTACTTGCGCCGAGATCGGGTTTGGCGCCTATGAACGGCTCGGCACCCCCCTGCCGGACGCCACGCTGGAATGCATTCGCCGCTCGAACGCCTCGCTGTTTGGCGCGGTCATGACGCCGCCCAATGTGCGCGGCTATTTTTCCCCGGTGGTGCGGATGCGGCAACAGCTGGATCTCTATGCCAACCTGCGGCCGATTCGTTCCGTTCCGCATCCCTCCTCTCGTCCCGGCATCGATTTCATTATCGTCCGCGAGAACACCGAAGGGTTGTACTCCGGTGTCGAACGTCTCGAGGATGACGGCGATCGCGCCGTCACGGAACGGATCATCACCCGCAGAGGCTCGGAACGGATAGTGCGCAAAGCCTTCGCCCTGGCGCGCCAATCGGGTCGTAAGAAAATCCATGTGGTTCACAAAGCCAATGTCCTGCGTCAGAGCTGCGGCCTTTTTCGCACGGTGGCGCTCGGGATCACCCCGGAATATCCCGAAATCGATATGAACGAATTGCTCGTCGACACTTGCGCGATGGAACTCGTCCGGGCGCCGGAGCAGTTCGAACTGATCGTCACCACCAACCTCTTCGGCGACATCCTGAGCGACGAGGCTTGCATGCTCGTCGGCGGACTGGGCGTTGCAGCCTCCGGGAACATCGGTCCCGAGGCCGCCGTTTTCGAACCGGTGCATGGTTCCGCACCGCCCCTGGTGGGGGCGGGCATCGCCAATCCAGCGGCCACTTTCCTGGCCGCAGCGATGATGCTGGAGCATCTCGGAGAAGCGGGAGAGGCGGACCGTCTGCGGCGTGCCGTCGAGGCCTGCCTCGCCGCCGGAGAGTGCACTCCTGATTTGGGTGGAACGCTGACGACGAGCGGGATGACCCGGAAGGTCATTCAATCCCTGACCCCTTGACGTTCACACCGGGCGGACTGGACGCGCAGGGTGTGCAGTTCCCGGACCTGCCGGACCCCGATCCAGAGGGCGGCCATCATTCCCATTCCCAGGATTCCCGAGGCCGACATGGCCGTCTGCACGGGGAAACGATCGGCACAGACACCGAGGACCGCACTGGCAAAAGGCGTCAGGGCATGGTCGACCATGTAGAGCGACATGACCCGCCCCTGGAGTTCCTCGGGCGTCAGGCTCAAGACGAGCGTATTGTTGTTGACCCGGAAGGTCATCTGGCAAAAGCCGATGGCGGCGAGCAGGGCAAAGGACAGCCATAGATGGGAGGAGAACGCCAGGATGACGACGAAACCGCAGCCGGCCAGCAAGACCGTTATGCCGAGCCGGCCGCTGCACATCCGGTTGCCGAAGGACGCCTGGATCAGGGTCGCCAGCAGACCGCCCGCCCCGAACGCGGCAACGAGATATCCATAGGTGTCGGCCCCGGCATGGAGGACCTTGTCGGTAAAGACGGGAAGAATCTGTAGGATGGGAATGATGAAGGCCGCCGCGATAAAGCTCAACATCAGCAGTCCCAGCACGGTTCTTTCATTCCAGACGTAGCGGATCCCTTCTTTGAAGCTGGCTAACGCCGAGTGCTTACGTGTTGAACCGGCAACACGGTGCGGAACCTTCATCGGGAAGAGGATTGCCACCATGATGAAATAGAGACCCGCCTGCAAAAGGAAGTTGCCTGTCATGCCGAAGGCGAGAATCAGCACCCCGCCGGCGGCGGGCCCGATGATGCGGCTCGCGTTGCCGCCCACGGCGTTCAAGGCGATGGCATTGCCCAGTTCCGCGCGGGGGACCATGTTGGCGATCAGGGCCTGACGCACGGGCATGTTGACGGCGAGACCCGTGCCCATGACGAAGCTGAAGACCATGGCATGCCAGACACGCACCCGGTCCAGGGCCACCAGCAGGGCGAAGGTCACGGCGGCAAAAGCCAGGATCAATTGCAGCACGATCAGCATGCGGCGGCGGTCCAGGCGGTCGGCGGCCACCCCTCCCAGCGGACCCAACAGGAGAAAGGGAAAGGAACGGAGCGCGGCCGTAATTCCCACGATCATCGCCGAACCGGACAACTTCCAGACGAGCCAGCTCACGGTTACCTGCTGGATCCAGAAGCCGGCCATGTTCAACAGATTTCCCAGCCACAAGTAACGGTAGTTGGCGTAACGCAGGGATGCAAACATGCCGCCTCCTTGGGGGCTCCCTTGCGCCGACGGATTTCCCTTATGGTTCAAGATAGCCTGCCTTCCTTGTTAGTACCCCTTGGTCCGGTCCACGACACCCGGAAGCGGTTCCCCGCGTTGCCAGCGGTGATAATTGTCGACGAACTCGTCGCAGATCTCCACGGGACTGGCGATGCCGGAGACGTGCGGGGTCAGGATGACGTTGTTCAAGCGCCATAGTTCGCTGTCCGGCGGCAAGGGTTCGATCTCGCAGACATCGAGCACGGCGCGGATTCGCCCGGTCTTGAGAACCTCGACGAGCGCCCTTTCGTCGATCTCCGGGCCCCGGCCGATATTGATGAGCAGGGCGCCATCCTTGAGCATCTCCAGTTGTCGTTTGCCGAGAACGTGATGGGTTTCCTCCGTAAGCGGCAAGACCACGACCAGGCAATCTACCCGGGGGAGGAGTCGATCGAGATCCCGGGGACCGAAGATCTCATCCACCTGGGGTATGGGGTCCGGATGCCGCCGCATTCCGAGGACATGCATGCCGGACTCCTTGGCGCGCCTGGCCACCGCCTGTCCGATCGAACCCAGACCCAAGACCCCGATCGTCTGGCCGCGCAGTGGCACGGGCCGGACCTCGGAGAGACTGCGATCCCAGATCCGTTGTCTCTGCTTTTTCAGCAACGGACCGATCTTCCTGCCGAAAAAGAGCAGATAGGCCAGGACATATTCGGCCATGCTCTCTCCGTGGCTGAGCCCCTTGGTCAGGAGGGTGGCGTCCGGCAGGAGGGGATTGCGGGCCAGCCGGTCGTTCCCCGCCGACGTCGAGGCGATCCAGCGCAAACAGGAAGCCTGCTTCAGCAGCTCGTCGGTGATCCGGCGGGTCGGCGCCAGCAGAATCGTCGCCGCGGGGATGTGTTCGCTCACCGCCTCCCATTCCGCTCCCGCGTGGATCGTGAGTTCGGGGATGCGTTGCGAAAGGATCTTCTCCAGTGCGACGGCGTAGGGGTGAAATATGACCAGTTGTGCCTCGGCCAAGCCATTCATCGAGAGCCTCCTTGTGCCATTGTAATGGAAATTCGTTAAAAATTACAAACAGCCATCGGCTCGCTGCGGAGCGCGAAAATTTTTGTTGACAAGCCGAAATCTCCTGGATAAGATGTCTACACAAGTAGACAAGTATACCTAACATGTTCTACAGTGTCTGTCAACCTAAAGGGAAAGGAGGCATCATACCGCATGGACTCCGTACTGCCCATCTACTATCAGATCAAACATGCCATCCGTAGTTGGATCATCAACCGGGAATACAATCCCGGGGAGAAAATTCCCTCCGAGGCCGAATTGATGGGCCAATTCAAGGTCAGCCGGCTGACCGTCCGGCAGGCCATCTCCCAACTGGTCCAGGAAGGGCTTTTGATCTCGCGACGAGGCGAAGGGACGTTCGTGAGCACCGACGAACAGCTCATCAACAGCTTCAATGCCGAACTGCGGGGCTTCGCGGACAATATCTTCGCCCGTAATCTGAACGTCGAGACGCGATCCGTCAGCCTGACGCGCATGGCGGCCCCCAAAGTGATCAAGCAGAAGCTGGACATCGGGGAGGGGGGGGGCGACGTCTTTCAGATCAAGCGGAATCGCTTTCTGCATGGCAAACATTTCTCCTTCGCCGTCAACTATCTGCCCCTTCACATTGGTGAGCGGGTGAGTGAAGACGAGCTTTACCGAAAGCCGCTTTCCCGGATCCTCGTCGGGGAACTGGGCATCACCTTCGCCGAATCCGTGCAGACCATTCAGGCGTCCTTCGCCGACCACGAGGTCGCCGAGGCGCTGGCCATTGCATCGGGATCCCCGATCCTTTTTATCGAGCGGATCGTCTACAACCGGGAACACAAACCCGTGGACGTCTTCCAGAGTTCCTATCCGGGAGATCAATTCAAGCTGCTGGTGCGCTTCAAGAATGTCAAGAGCCGGTGGGTGCATCAATCCGAGAAGAGCGAGGCGAAGCCGTGACGGGAATGGCCCTCGCCGGGAAAATCGTCGCTGATCGTAAAATGCGTGAATCCTGTCGGGAGCGGGGGTGTGCGTCGCTGGAAGGGCCGGCCTTTGTCGCAGGGAACCATGTCTTTGAGGGGGAAGATCTATGTTAAGGTATGCGCTGAAACGGGTATTCATCGGCTTCCTCTGCGTGCTGGGAGTGAGCTTGATCATCTTCGTATCCATGCGGCTGACCGGTGATCCCACGCATCTGCTCCTGCCGGAAGACGCCACTCAAGAGGACTTCGCCAAGCTGCGCGCGGAAATGGGGTTGGACAAGCCCATTCCTGTTCAATACCTGATTTTCATCAAGGAGGCGGCGCAGGGAAACTTCGGCAGGTCCTTCCGCTGGAAACGGCCGGCGATGGGCATGGTCCTTGAGCGCCTGCCGGCGACGCTTCAACTCGGTTCCTTTGCCTTTATCCTGGCGATCACATTCGGGTTGCTGGCCGGGGTGACCTCGGCAAAACTCCGGGGCTCGCCCTACGATCTGGCGGTCAGGGTCACGGCTACGATGGGGCTGTCCGTCCCTGGCTTCTGGCTCGGGATCATGCTGATCCTTGTCGTCGCAGTGCAACTCGGCTGGCTGCCGACCAGCGGCCGGGGTTCCTTCCTGCACCTGATTCTGCCCGGCCTGACCATGGCGTGGCACTCCCAGTCGGCGATGAGCCGGCTCTCCCGTTCCGCGATGCTGAATGTTCTCGGCAGCGATTACATCAAGATGGCCCGCGTCAAGGGCAATCCGGAATGGCGGGTGCTCTGGAAACACGGTCTCAAGAACGCGGCCATTCCGGTCGTGACTCTGGCCGGCATCCAGTTGGCCAACATGGTCGGGCACACCGTGGTCGTCGAGACCATCTTCGCCTGGCCCGGGATCGGCAAGTTGATCATCGATGCCATCTACGCCCGTGATTTCGCGGTGGTCCAGGCCGGGATCGTTCTCGTGTCGATCGTCTATATCTCGCTCAACATCCTCGTGGATCTGCTCTATGGCTACCTCGACCCGCAGATCCGTTATGACTGAGGGCGAAGGGAGGGAAGGCACCCATGGCGGCGGCATCAGGCGAGCGAAGCGGTGAAGGACAGCGACAGGGGGGAAAAGCGATGAACAAGCAAAGTGCGGAAAGGGTGTGGCGACTGATCAAAGACTTGCCGCTGGCAGCCATTCTTCTTCTGTTGCCCGTCACGGTGTGCGGGTTGTTGGGACAGTTCTTCATCCCGCACGATCCGGGGGCAATCGACCCATCCAAGGCGCTGCGCCCCCCCTCCTGGCTGATCGGGGCGGGGTGGAGCCATCTGTTCGGGACGGATTATCTCGGCCGGGACGTGTTCAGCCGGGTCATCATGGGGGCGCAGGCCTCGCTGTTGGTGTCTTTCGTCGGGGTCGGCTTGGCGGGCCTCTTCGGTATCACGCTCGGTCTGCTCTCCGCGTACTTCCGGAGCTGGGTGGACACGGTGGTCGTGATGCTCATCGATATTCAGCGGTCGATGCCGGCGATCCTGCTGGCCTTGCTGCTCTCCGCCGCGCTGGGGTCGTCCGGTCTGGGATCGGTGGTCATCGTCGTTGCCATCATCTACTGGACTCACTATGCCATGGTGGTGCGCGGGGAGACGCTCAGCGTCAAGCAGCGGGATTACGTCGTCATGGCCCGGGTCCTCGGCGCCACCAACAAGCGCATTCTCGCCAAGCATATTTTCCCGAACGTCATCGATTCGGCGCTCGTCGTGGCTTCCCTGCAACTGGGCAGCGCCATCATGCTCGAGGCGATGCTGAGTTTTCTGGGGATGGGAGTGCAACCTCCGGCGGTGGCCTGGGGAAAGATGATCGCCGAATCGCGCCTGTATATCGCGACCGCCTGGTGGCTGCCGACCTTTCCGGGCATTGCGCTGGTGATCACGGTGCTCGGGGCCAATCTATTCGGAGACTGGCTGCGTGACAGACTGGACCCGAAATTGAGACAAGTCTAGAAGGGGTTTGGGAGGGCACATGGAGCAGGATACTCTGTTGTCTGTAGAGGGTCTCAAGACCTACTGCTATACCAGGGCCGGTATCGTAAAGGCCGTGGATGGCGTGAGCTTTTCGGTGAACCGGGGGGACGCCCTGGGGATCGTCGGGGAGTCGGGGTGCGGCAAGAGCATGACCTGCAACTCGATCACCCGGTTGATCCCGCAGCCGGCGGCGCGGACCGTGGCGGGCAAGGTGATCTTCGAGGGCGAGGACCTGCTGCAGAAAAGCGATCGCGAGATGCGGCAGGTTCGGGGGAAGCGGATCTCGATGATCCTCCAGGACCCCCTGATGTCTTTGAATCCCGTCTACACGGTTGGCAACCAGGTCGCCGAGTCGTTTACCCTGCACGGCGAAAAGCTCTCCGCGCGGGAAATTCGGGAAAGGGTGATCAAGGTGCTTACCGAGGTCAACATTCCCTCGGCGGCGCAGCGGCTCAAGGACTACCCGTTTCAGTTCAGCGGCGGGATGAGGCAGCGGACCGTGGCGGCCATGGCGCTGGCGGCAAGCCCGTCGTTGCTGATTGCCGATGAACCGACGACGGCGCTCGACGTGACGATCCAGGACCAGTTCCTGAGGTTGCTCAATGAAATGCGGCAGCGCACCCAGATGGGCCTGATCCTCGTGACCCACGATTTGGGGATTGTGGCGGAGGTCTGCAACCGGATCGTGGTGATGTATGCAGGCCGCATCGTGGAAACAGGGGGAATCAAGGAGGTCTTCCTCAAGCCGTTGCATCCCTATACGGAAGCGCTGCTCAAGGCGCTGCCGACGATCGGCAACCGCCACAAGCGGCTGTTCCAGATCCAGGGAGAGCCGCCGAATCTTCTCGATCTTCCGGAAGGGTGCAGTTTCCGACCCCGTTGTCATCGGGCGGATGAACGCTGCCAGGACGGATTTCCGCCGATGGTCGATGTGGGGGAGGGGCGGCAGGTTGCCTGCTGGAGACTCGTAAAAGGGGAGGGCTAGGCGTGGGAAAACTTTTAACGCTACAGGAGATCTACAAGCATTTTCCCATCAGCTCGGGAAAGTGGCTGACCCGAAATGTCAGGATGCTCAAGGCGGTCGACGGGGTGAGTTTTGCCGTGGAAAAGGGGGCGAGCTTTGCCCTTGCCGGCGAATCGGGCAGCGGCAAGACCACGGTGGCCCGGATGATCTTGAAGCTGGAGAAGCCGACCGGCGGCAGCATGGAATTCGAAGGACGCGATATCGTCAAGTTCACGCGCCAGGAGGAGCTCTGGTATCGGACCCGCGTTCAATCCGTCTTTCAGGATGCGTCCGGTTCCCTGAACCCGCGCATGCGCATCGGTGAAATCGTCGGCGAACCTCTCGAGATCCAGCGTCAGGCCAAGGGCAACACCCTGAGCAATGCCGAGATTCGGGAGCGGGCCGAGCAGATGCTCCGGCATGTGGGGTTGCAGCCGCGGGTCATGCACAATTATCCCCATGAACTCAGCGGGGGGCAGAAGCAGCGGGCCACGATCGCCCGGGCCATGGTCCTCAATCCGTCCCTGGTGGTCCTCGACGAGCCCGTCTCCGCGCTCGACGTTTCGATCCGCGCCCAGATCCTGAATCTCCTGGCCGATATCCAGGACGAACTCGGGCTGACCTATTTCATCATCGCCCATGACCTGGCCATGCTGGGCCATGTGAGTTCGCACATCGGGGTGATGTATCTCGGCCGGATCGTCGAAATAGGGCGCACGGAAGAGGTCTATTCGCATCCGCAGCACCCCTATACCAAGGCGCTTTTTGCGGCGATGCCGCTGCCGGATCCATTGCGGACCAAGGCCAGCGCCAGCGTTCGGGGAGAGATCGGCAGCGCCATGAACCTGCCGATGGGATGCCGGTTCCATCCGCGCTGCGATTTCGCGCAGCCGCGGTGCCGTGAGGAAGAACCGGCGCTCGTCGCCATCGGACCGGACCAGAGCGTCGCCTGCCATTTGATCGGCGGTTGATCGGGAAGATCGGAGAGAACCAGGGGAATAATGAGCAGAGAAAAGAAAGGAAGGGATATGAATTCTCAAAGAACTTGGAAGGTAGCCGTTGCCGGTGAAGTCATGTGCTCGCGTCCTTTCGGGATGCATGACGAGCCTGAATTTCTGGCCATGGTGAAGTTGCTTCGGGAGGCCGACCTGACGTATGCCCATTTGGAGGGGAGTCTGGGGCATATCGAGGAGATCGAATGGGCTGCCAAGGGAGAGCATACGGGCAGCTTCTTCATGTGCGATCCCCGGATCGCGGATGATCTCAAATGGGCCGGCGTGGACATGGTGTCCAATGCCTTCAACCACTCCGGCGACTTCGGGCCCTCCGGCCTTCTGGCAACGCGCCGGCATTGCAAGCGGGCGGGGTTGGTATGCGCCGGCACGGGGAAGGATCTCGAAGAAGCCCGGGAACCGGGTTACCTGGAAACCCGAAAAGGACGGGCCGCGCTGGTCTCCCTCACTTCCGGCAATCGCCCTGAGGATTGGGCGAGCCTGCCCAAGGGCGGTACGAGGGGCCGGCCGGGGGTGAACATCCTGCGCGCCCAGATCAAATACCTTGTCGATCACGAAGCCGCGGCCCAGCTGAAGGCGATCGGCAATAAACTGGGCATCCTGAAGAGCAAGAAGGTCTCCCTGGGCGGTCTCGGATTCGGCGAAGATGAATTCGGTCTCGGCCAGGCCCAATCCGTCGGCTCGACCAATCTCTTCATCGAGTCGGATCGGTACGAAGTCACCAGCACGGTCGATGAAAAAGATCTGGAAAGAAACTGCCGCGCCGTCGACGAAGCTATGAAGATGGCGGATCTGGTCATCGCCGCCCATCATTGCAATCTCTCGGAAGCGCGGC
>JAKAFS010000096.1 GCA_021817825.1 Deltaproteobacteria bacterium
AGGAGGTGAAGAATTGTCTGTCAATAGACATTGAAATAGACCTTTTTTTTCGTTATGGTAACGCGTATTCCCCATGGATATAGGGAGGTCTCAATGAGCACGCTACTCCTTGCCCGGATTCAATTCGCCTTTACGGTGGGCTTCCATTTTCTCTTCCCGGCCATGACGCTGGGCACGACCCTGGTCATCCTCATTTCCGAGACCCTCTTTCTGATCAAGAAAGACGAGACCTACCGAAAGATCACCGATTTTCTGGCCCGGTTGCTGGGCTTGATCTTTGTCCTCGGTGCGGCCACGGGGGTGACGATGGAATTTTCCTTCGGCACCAACTGGTCGAACTACTCCCGCGCGGTGGGCGATGTCTTCGGGCCGCTCCTGGCGGCCGAAGGCGTCATCGCCTTTTTCCTGGAATCGGTCTTTATCGGCGTCTTGCTCTTTGGCAGAAGAAGGGTGTCGCCGGGGATGTATTGGTGGTCGGCGCTCCTGGTCTTTATCGGCGGCCATCTTTCGGCCTTCTGGATCGTTGTCGCCAATTCCTGGATGCAGACCCCGGCGGGGTATGAGATCACTGCTGCCGGGAAGATCGTGCTGACCGATTTCACCCGGGCCGTTTTTAATCCCTCGACGCTCGTGCGCTTCTCCCATACGGTCATGGCCTCCTGGATGACCTGCGCCATCATGGTGGCGGGGATTGCCGGATATTACGTGCGCAAAGGATTGCACGGTCAAAGGGCGCGGACGATGCTGCAAATCGGAATTATCCTTTTTGCCCTGACCCCGCTGCTGCAATTGGAAACAGGCCACCTGCACGCCATTCAGGTCATCGATACCCAGCCGGAAAAAGCGGCGGCCCTGGAGGGAATTTACGCCACCGCCAAGGGAGTCCCCCTCTATCTGGCGGGCTGGGTCGATGAGGAAAAGGAGAAGATCTCCGGCATTTACATACCGAAATTGGCCAGTTTCCTTTATGATTTCGACTTGGACTCGGAAATCAAAGGGTTGAAGGAATTTCCCCGGGAAAACCGGCCGCCGGTGAACCTCGTCTTTCAGGCCTATCACGCCATGGTGGCGGTGGGGATGCTGGCCATTGCCCTGGGACTCTTGGGGGGGTATCTGCTCTGGACGGGGAAACTCTATGAAACGAAGGCCTATCTTTTCCTCCTGCCCTTCCTGATCCCGTTGCCCCATCTGGCCCATGAAACCGGCTGGATGGCGGCGGAAGTCGGCCGACAGCCCTGGATCATCTACAAACTGATGAAAACAGCCGACGCCGCGTCGGTCGTGGTCTCCACGGGCAACCTCCTCTTCAGCCTGGCGCTCTTTTCTCTGGTCTACTCGCTTTTGTTCGTCATGTTCGTCAGGCTGTTTTGGAAGATCGTCAAAGAGGGCCCGGCGCAATAGCACGGTAGGAGGAACGATCGATGGAAAACATCCAGAATTTTCAAGTACTGTGGTTTGGCCTCATTTTTGTCCTCTTGCTCGGTTATTCGCTGCTCGACGGGTTCGACTTGGGGCTCGCGACGCTCCTGCCCTTCATCGCCCGGAAGCAGGAAGAACGGGATCTTTTGCTCGGGGCGATCGGGCCGGTCTGGGACGGCAACGAAGTCTGGCTGATTACCGGCGGCGGCGCCCTGTTCGCGGCCTTTCCCCATGCCTATGCCACCGCTTTTTCGGGGTTCTATACGGCCATGCTGCTGGTCTTGTTTGCCCTCATCTTCCGGGCCGTGGCGATGGAGTTTCGCGTCCTCGATAAAACCCGCCCCGGCCTTTGGGAGAAGGCCCTGACCGTCGGCAGCGCCCTGGCGGCGCTGCTGTTCGGCGTCGCCCTGGGCAACGTCATCTACGGCGTTCCTCTGGACGAGCGGATGGAGTTTACCGGCCACTTCTTCACGCTCCTGCGGCCGGTGCCGCTTTTGTTCGGGATGACCGGCCTCGCCGCCGTCTTGCTCCAGGGGGCCGCCTATGCCGCGATGAAAACCGAGGGGACGCTGCGGGAACGATCCCTGCAAATACTGCGGGTTCTGGCGGGGCTCAACGCCGTCACTGCCATCACCTATTTTACTGTCCTGGCGGCTGTTTTTCCGGAGCTTCCGTCCCATCCGCTCTTTTATGCCGCGGTCCTCGTCACCTTGCTGGGATTGGCGGGGGTCTTCCTGGCACTGGGCGGTAAAAGGGACAGCGCCCCGTTCTGGGCTTCGTCGTTATCCTTCACCGGACTCTGGTTGGCCGCCGGGGCTGCCCAGTTTCCCCATTTGATCAGGGCCTCCAACGATCCGCGCTGGAGTCTGACCATCCATAAGAGCTCCACCGGCTTGCTCACCTTGCAGGTGATGAGCGTCATTGCCCTGGTCGGCATGCCGATCGTCATCGGCTACACCCTCTTTGTCTACCGGATATTCAAGGGAAAGACCCGGCCGTCGGATAACTATTGATTCCCGGGCGGTCTTGCCGGAAGGACGGTTCGGGGTAAAATCGTGAAGTGAAAATGAGCGGAGCCTATTCGTTCGTCGCCGATTTGAAGGGAACGAGCCCGGCAACGGCATGGATCGGGATCACATAGGCAATGCCCATCCCGGGCACGTTCAGTTTGGCGGCTTCGACAATCGCGTCAAAAATGCGCGGTGTTTCCTTTTTTTCGGAAACGATCATGATGATTTCCTTCTCGGGAACGATCGCCAGCCCCAGAAGCCCCAATCTTTCCCTCAGCCCCATGCCTCTGCCGAAAAAAATCGTCGCTCCTCCGGCGCCGGCGGCAAGGGCGGCCTTGGCCACCTTATCGGCCTTCCCCCGCTGAACCACGCAGGTAATCAGTTCGAGGCCTTCCTTGAGATATGCCTTATTCATGCGTTTGCACCTCCGCCATCGCCATCATTTTGGATTCCAGCTTCGCTTCGCTGTATCTGACATAAAGACCGAGCAACAGGATGTTCAAGACCGGATAGGCCGAAGCCAGGGCCAGAATGCCGAAGCCTTCGGCGAAACCAGTTGCGTGACTCAGGGCGATTCCGATGGAAATTTTCAAGGGGACCGTGACGGGGCCGGTGGTCACCGCCCCGCCGTCCCAGGCGATATTCACATACTTTTCGTTGTTCAGAAGCGTCAGGATGAACAGGGCAAAATAGGGGGGAATCAGTAGATAGAGCAGGTTGACGCCGTAGACCACGGAGACAATCCCCAGCCCGGCGCCGACGCCGACACCGATGGCGACCGCCTGGCCAAAGAGCCATTTCTTGAAGGCCCCCTGGGTCACATCCTCCACCTGCTGCCCCAGGATGTTGAATGCCGGTTCCGCCAGCGTGGCGCCGTAGCCCAGAAGCGCTCCGAAGGCGACCACGATCAGCTTGCCGAACTCAGTGGGGTAGAGTGAGTCGGCCGGGGGATGGAAGGAAAGGGGCAGGCGATGCCCCACCTGATTTCCCAACTCCGCCAGCCCGACGGAAAGGCCGAAATTGAAAAGCAGCAATCCGGCAATGGAAAAGACCAGACCCAGCAGCAGTTGCGGCGCCGGCACCCCCTCTTCCTTCAGGTAGAAGCGCAGGAACAGATAGAGGAAGACGAAGATGGGGGCAATGGCGCGGACGGCCAGGTAGAGAGAATCTCCGGCGACGGCGAAAATGCCGGGCGTGCCGGCGGTGGCGGCAAGAGAGCGGGTGATCGTAAAGTCAGCGCCGAGGAAGAGGGAGAGCAGATAGGTCAGCACGATGACCATCGTAACGGGGATTACCGAGATCAGTCCCACCATTCCGAAGCCCGCCATGCCCGAATCGGATCTGCCCGTCGCCCGGCAGACGCCCAGCCCCAAGGCCAGGACCAGGGGGCACAGAACGGGGCCGACAATGACCGCTCCTGTATCCCATGCCAGGCCGATCGCCGCAAAGAGGCTGTGCTGCCTGGAAGCCAGCAGGGTCATGGTCAGGCCGAGGGCAACGAGAGGGAGGATGAGGATTTTCAGACTCCAGCCGTAAATGAACCTCAAGGTGCCGACCAGAACGGCAATCCCCACCCCCAGGGAAACGGTCAGACTCAGGAGCATGGGGTTGACGACCAGCATGTAATAGAGCAGGGGGGCCTTCTTCGGATCCACGCCGGCCCCCGCGATCTGCAAGCTTCCCAGCACCGGCTCCCCAAAGGCGGCCAGAATTCCCAGGAGAAAGGCAAAAATCAGGACGACCTGCATTTTGCTTTTGCCCGGCAATGTATCGCCGATCGTCTCCCCCAGGGGGACCAGTCCGATCCGCACCCCTTCGAGAAAGAAAACCAACCCCAGGATGACGACCGCGATCCCGCCGGTGATCCAGCCGACTTGAGTCAGCGAATATCTCAGGATGGTGAGTTGAAAAACGACCAGGTATAGACAGACCGGGGCGACGGTAATGATCTGTTCCCTGATCTGATGCCAGGAATAGGGAAGAAGAATCTTCATGGCTTCCGAAAAAGTCACGTCGATTTTCTCAGGTGCGTTTTTTTTCTTTTTTCTGCCGCCCATCGTCGGATCGTCACTTTGGGGTGAATCAGCGTTGATTCACGAGTTTCTGGAGGGATATTCACTTCCCCGGCCGACGCCGTCGTCGGATTTCTATCCCATCGGTCGCGAGCGCCTCCCCCCGGTTGCCCGCGGGGCAGGCAAGCTCTTAAGGATCACTCTTCCATGTCTGGAGGAATTGTCCATTCTCCTCCATCCTCGATGCTGTATCTTCCCCTGCCGGTGGTCGTGATGAACCCTTTTGATTTTAAAATCTTAATGGTATTGTAGACCTGCTTTTTCTCCAATCCTGTGGACTCGACGATATCGCCGATGGACACACCCGCATCATTTCCCTGCTTGATGACTTCAAAGATGCCGCTCTGGATGAATCCCCGTTTGCTTCTCCCCGCCGGGGGGGGGGAGGTCTTTTTCCTGCGGTCCTTGACCTTGGAAACCGGTTTTGGCTTCTTGCCCTTGGCGGTCGCGACCTTTGGCTCAGGCTTGGACTTTGTTTTTATGGATTTGATCTTCGGGGTCAGTTGTTTTGATTTGGGAAATCGGTCGGTCAGTTTCTGAAAGTATTTCTCCAAAAAGGAATCCGAGACCTCAATTTCAATTTCCATCGTGACCGGGTTGATTTTGATTTTTGATTTTGACATTTCCAGATCCTCCTTTCAGGATTAAAGGTTTGTCATCGGCCGCGGCAGATGCTTCCATTCCGTTCATCGGCAATAAAAATCCCACCGTTCCTGCTTCAGGGTCGGTGGGGTTGTTTCAGGGGAGAATCGATCATCTTGGACCCTCAATCAGATAAAGGGTAAGGATAGATAAGGCCAACAACAATCATTGTCTGTATTGATAAACCAATATCAGATTGATTACAAGATATTTATCACTCTTTACAAATAAGTAAGGGGTTAGATGCCGTCATCTAACCCCTTGATTTTGTTTGGTGGGTCGTGCGGGAATTGAACCCGCGACCAACGGATTAAAAGTCCGCTGCTCTACCAGCTGAGCTAACGACCCGCTTTGGAAAGCCCGTCCTCATAACAGGAACGGGTGACCGCTGTCAAGAAGAAACGTGCACGCCCTTGACTGTCGGTCAATCCCCGAAGGGGTTGTTGAGAATGATCGTCTCGTCCCGATCCGGTCCTACGGAGATGAGAGCGAGCCGAGCGCCGGAAAGAGACTCCAGTCGGTCGATGTAGCGCCGGGTGTTGCCGGGCAAATCTTCGATCCGCTTGGCCCCTCGGATGTCCTCGGTCCAGCCGTCCAATTCCTCATACACGGGCCGGCACTGCTGGAGGAGCCGCAGGTTCGCGGGAACCGATTCCGTAAACTCTCCCTGCTCGGTTCGATAACCGGTGCAGATCTTGAGCTTTGCAATCCCGGTCAGGACATCCAACTTCGTCAGGGCGATGCCCGTGACCCCGGAGACCCGGACGGCGTGGCGGACCAGGACCATGTCCAGCCAGCCGCAACGCCGTTTGCGGCCCGTCGTCGCTCCGAACTCCTGTCCGACCTGCTGAAGCCGGGCGCCGATTTCGTCATTGAGCTCCGTCACGAACGGCCCCTCGCCGACCCTGGTCGTATAGGCCTTGCAGATGCCGACGACGGACTGTACGGCCGAGGGCCCCACCCCGGTGCCGCAACAGGCATTGCCGGCAACGGTATTGGATGAGGTGACGTAGGGGAAGGTTCCATGGTCGATATCCAAGTGGCATCCCTGCGCCCCTTCGAAAAGGATCTTCTTGCCTTTGTTGATTTCCTGCTGGAGGATCAGGGAACAGTCGGCGACATGGGGACGCAGTTGCTCGGCATAGGCCCCATATTCCCGGGCGATGGCCTCTTCGTCCACCGGCTCTTCGGAGAAGAGCTTCGTGAGGTAGAAGTTCTTCTCCTGGACGTTGCGTTTGAGCTTCTCCCGGAAGACCTCCGGGTCGAGGAGATCGCAAACGCGGATGCCGACTCGGGAGATCTTGTCTTCGTAGGCCGGCCCGATCCCCCGTCCGGTGGTGCCGATCTTCTTGCCGACGCCGTGCGATTCCCGGGCCACGTCGATGAGCCGGTGATAGGGCATGATCAGGTGGGCCTTCTCGCTGACCAGCAGCCGTGTGCTTGAGGCAAGGAGTCCGCGGCTCTTGAGGGTGTTCATCTCTTCGATCAGGACGGCCGGGTCCACGACCACGCCGTTGCCGATCATGCAGGTCTTGCCGGCATGGAGAATGCCGGAAGGGATGAGGTGCAGGATCGTCTGCTGCCCTTTCACCACCAGGGTGTGACCGGCATTGTTGCCCCCCTGAAACCGGACGATGACGTCGGCGTTTTCTGCATAGAGATCGACGACTTTCCCCTTGCCCTCGTCTCCCCACTGTGTTCCTGCGACCACTACATTTGCCATAAACTCTCCCACGGGCCCACGCCTTGAAGGCTCGGAACCCTGTTACACTTCCAGATCGGTGACCGAGATCACATGCGGCAGTTTCCGGAGCTTTTCGATGACATCCGCAGGGACCACGCTGTCGGTACTCAGGACCACCATGGCCTGGCCGTCGACCTGTTCGCGGCTCAGGTGCAGACGGGCGATGTTGACGCTGCTCTGGGCGAGGGTCGTGCCGATGTTGCCGATGACGCCCGGCTTGTCGTAGTTGAACAGGACGAACATCCGGCCCTCGGGGATCACCTCGACGGTGAACTTGTTGATCCGGACGATCCGCGGTTCCTGGCGGCCGAAGATCGTTCCCGCCGCCGTGGATTCGCCCTTGGCCGTCTTGATGGTGACGGTGATCAGACTCGTGTAGTCCTGCACGGCGCTGCTCTTGGACTCGACGACCTTGATGCCCCGTTCCTTGGCGACGACCGGCGCGTTGATGTAATTGACGCTCTCGTTGAGGATCGGGGTCAACAGGCCTTTGAGGAGCGACAGGGTGACCGGGGCCACATTGAAGTTGAGGATCTCGCCGCTGTACTCGATGACGACTTCCTTGATCGCTCCGGTAACGAGCTGGGCCTGGAACTTGCCCAGCTTTTCGGCAAGCGTCAGGTAGGGCTTCAGCACCGTGAGGATTTCGCCGGTGACGGAGGGGAAGTTCGCGGCGCCGCTGATTTCGCCGGTGGTCAGGTAGGCGCAGATCTGCTCGGCAATGGCGATGGCGACATTCACCTGGGCCTCATCGGTGGAGGCGCCCAGGTGGGGCGTGCAGATGACGTTGTCGAGACCGATCAGGGGGCTGTCCTTCGGCGGCTCCTCTTCGAAGACGTCGAGGGCCGCGCCGGCGACCTTGCCGGAGACCAGGGCGTCGTAGAGGTCCTTCTCGTGGACGAGCCCGCCGCGGGCGCAGTTCACGATGTAGACCCCCTGCTTCATCTTGGCGAAGGCGGCGGCGTTGATGATTCCCCGCGTCTCCTTCGTCATGGGGGTATGGACCGTGATCACGTCGGCCTGGGTGAAGACCTCGTCCAGGGTGCCCAGCGTGATCCCCATCTTCTCGGCGGCCTCGGGGGAGATGAACGGGTCGTAGGCGACGACCTTCATCTTGAGTCCCAGCGCCCGGTCGGCGACGATGCTGCCGACCCGGCCGAGACCCACGATCCCGAGGGTCTTGTTGAGAAATTCGTGGCCCGTGAACTTGTTCTTCTCCCATTTGCCGGCCTTCATCGAGGCCGTCGCCTGGGGAATCTGCCGGACGAGGGAAAGCATCATCGCGATCGCATGCTCGCCGGTGGTGACCGAATTGCCGCCCGGGGTGTTCATGACGACGATTCCGCGCTTGGTGGCGGCTTCGATGTCCACGTTGTCCAGGCCGATGCCCGCGCGGCCGATCACGGCCAGCTTCGTGCCCAGGTCGATGATTTCCTGGGTGACCTTGGTGGCGCTGCGGACGATCAGGGCGTCGTAATCCTTGATGATCGCCTTGAGTTCGTCGGCGCTGGTCTTGGACCGGGAGTCGACCTCGATTCCCGGGATTTTCTTGAATACTTCGAGTCCTTCGGGGGACAGATTGTCGCTGATCAGTATTTTTCTCATCTTCAATTCTCCTTGGCCGGTCTAAAGGGTGGCGATCTTTTCCAGATATGCCTTTTCCAGTTCCGAAAGGGCGATGCGGAGGTCACTAGGCTCGATGGTGGGACCGCACCAGAAGCGGACGCCCGGGGGGGCGTCCTTGTAGGAGCCCACGTCATAGGCGACCTTGCGCTTTTCCAACTCGGAAGCAACCGCCTTCAGGAACTTGGCCTTCTCTTCCTTGGGAAGGGCAGTCACCTTGTCGCTGACCACCGAGAGGCAGACCGACGTATTGGAACGGATCGCAGGCGACGCGGCCAGAAAATCAATCCAATCGTTCTTGGCAACCCACTCCTCGACCACTTTCATATTGGCGAGGCTCCTTTTGATGAGGCCGTCGAGGCCGATGGCGCCGGCCCATTTGAGGGCGTCGAGATAATCCTCCACACAGAGCATGGAAGGCGTGTTGATCGTGTCGCCTTCGAAGATGCCGCGGTTGACCTTGCCGCTTTTTTTGAGGCGAAAGATCTTGGGGAGCGGCCAGGCCGGATCGTAGGATTCGAGACGTTCCACGGCCCGGGGACTGAGGACCAGCATCCCATGGGCCGCCTCGCCGCCGAGGCACTTCTGCCACGAGAAGGTGCCCACATCCACCTTGGACCAGTCCATGGCCATGGCAAAGGCGGCGCTGGTGGCGTCGCAGAGGGACAGGCCCTTCCGGTCGGCGGGGATCCAATCCCAGTGGGGGATCTTGACGCCGCTGGTGGTGCCGTTGGCGACGAAGATCACGTCCTGGTTCCAGTCGACGGCCGAAAGATCGGGGATCTGACCGTAGTCGGCTTTCAGAACCGTGGGGTTGAGTTTGAGCTGTTTGACCACATCGGTAGCCCAGCCTTCGGAGAAACTTTCCCAGGCAAGGACCGTGACCGGTCTTGGACCCAGCAGGCTCCACATGGCGGCTTCGAAGGCCCCCGTATCCGAGGCCGGCATGATGCCGACGAGATAGTTTTCCGGTATCCCGAGAATCCGTTTGCTTTCATTGATCGCCAGGGCCAGCTTTTCCTTTCCCAGCTTGGAGCGGTGGGAGCGGCCGACGGCGGCGTCATTCAGGGATGCGAGGTTCCATCCGGGTCGTTTGCTGCAGGGGCCTGAGGAGAAATTGGGGTTGCTCATACGCTTTCCATTTCCTTTCGTGAAGTGAAATATGTAAAAAACAGTGGCTACGGTAATATCAGCATTGAAAAGATTACTCAAGCCTTTTTGGTTGACGGCCAGGAGGGGAAAAGGTATGTACCCCAAAGGGCTTGAATTGAGTAGGGAAGGGCGGTTGATGAAAAAAGCGCGAACCCTGTTTTTCTGTCAGAATTGCGGGAGCCAGTCGCCGAAGTGGCTGGGGAAGTGCCCTGCCTGCGGCGAGTGGAACCGCTTCGTCGAGGAGGAAGTCCGGGACGCCGCGGCGGCGGACCCCAACACCCTCCGGTTCGAAGGGATTCCCCAGTCCATCGAGGCCATCACCGCCGATGAAGGCGAACGGCTGGGGACGGGAATCGCAGAACTGGACCGTGTTCTCGGGGGCGGGATCGTCGGCGGTTCCGCCATCCTGGTGGGTGGCGATCCCGGAATCGGGAAATCGACGCTGCTCTTGCAGGCTCTTGCAAAGTTGGCGGAGCGGGGGCTTACGGTCCTGTATGTTTCGGGCGAGGAATCGGCCCGGCAGATCAAACTGCGGGCAAAGCGCTTGGGAGCCTCCTCGAAGGAGTTGCTGATCCTGGTCGAGGTGGAACTGGAAAACATCCTCAGCCGCATTCAGGAGATCAAACCCAGCGTCGCGGTCATCGACTCCATCCAGACCGTCTATTCCACCGTGCTTTCCTCTTCGCCGGGAAGCGTGGGACAGGTGCGCGAAGCATCCGGTCGCTTGATCATGGCCTCCAAAAAAACGGGTATCCCGATCTTTCTGGTCGGTCATGTGACCAAAGACGGGTCCATCGCCGGTCCCAAGGTTCTGGAGCATATGGTCGATACGGTCCTCTATTTCGAAGGGGATGCGGGCCATGCCTACCGGGTGATCCGGGGGATCAAGAACCGTTTCGGCCCCACCCACGAGATCGGCGTCTTCGAGATGCGCGACACCGGCTTGGCGGAGGTCGCCAACCCCTCGGCCTTCTTTCTGGCCGAGCGGCCCGAAGGGGCGGCAGGGTCGGTGGTCGTGCCGAGCATGGAGGGCACCCGACCGATCCTGATCGAGGTCCAGGCGCTGGTCTCGCCTACGAATTTCGGGATGCCGCGGCGAACGGCGATCGGCGTCGACCACAACCGGGTGTCGCTTTTGACCGCCGTCATGGACAAGATCTGCGGCATCCATCTGGGGAACAGCGACATCTTCCTGAATGTCGCCGGCGGCGTGAAGGTAGACGAGCCGGCCATCGACTTGGGCGTCGTCTCGGCCATGGCTTCCAGTTTCCTCGACCGGCCGATTGCCAAAGGGACCGTCGTCTTCGGTGAGGTGGGGCTGACCGGTGAGATCCGGGGAATCTCCCAGACCGAAGTCCGGATCCGGGAAGCGGCCCGGATGGGTTTTACGCGCTGCATCCTGCCGCGGACCCTAAACAAAGAAAGCCTGCCGGAGACGCCCATCGATCTCATCCCGATTGCTTCGTTGAAGGAACTGCCGGAGCATCTCTTCTGAAAACTTTTTTTCCGTTGCCTGCCTTGACATGAAAAAAGGGGATGCTTATTATAGCTAGGATTACGGGGGTATTAAGATGAGGTATGAATCTAATATAATGAGGAAAGGAGAAAATAAAGCATGAAAATCAGACCGTTGCAGGACAGAGTGATCGTGAAACGCCTCGCCGAGGAAGAGAAGACCAAGGGGGGGATCATCATTCCCGATTCGGCCAAGGAAAAGCCGATGGAAGGTCTGGTCGTTGCCGTAGGGAAGGGCAAGACCGCCGATGACGGCAAGTTGATCAAGCTGGATGTCAAGGCCGGCGACAAGATCCTTTTCGGGAAATACGCCGGGACCGAAGTGAAGATCGACGGTGTCGAGCATCTCATCATGCGTGAAGACGACATCCTGGGCATCATCGAGAAATAATCAATTGAGCATAGAAGGAGGATACATACATGGGAGCTAAGATACTTCAGTACGATGAGGAAGCGAGAAAGTCGATACTCAAAGGGGTGAATACCCTGGCCGACGCGGTCAAGGTCACCCTGGGTCCCAAGGGGCGGAACGTCATCATTGACCGCAGCTACGGCGCCCCGAACGTCACCAAGGACGGCGTCACGGTCGCCAAGGAGATCGAGCTGGAGGACAAGTTCGAGAACATGGGCGCCCAGATGGTGAAGGAAGTGGCCAGCAAGACCTCGGACGTCGCCGGCGACGGCACCACCACCGCCACCATCCTGGCCCAGGCGATTTTCCGGGAAGGCGCCAAGAGCGTCGCCGCCGGGAGCAATCCCATGGACCTGAAGCGCGGGATCGACAAGGCCGTCGAAGTGGTCGTCAAAGAGCTCAAGAAGATGAGCAAGCCGACGAAGGACGCCAAGGAGATCGCCCAGGTCGGCACCATCTCGGCCAACAATGACGAGACCATCGGCGCCATCATCGCCGAGGCCATGGAGAAGGTCGGCAAGGAAGGCGTCATTACCGTGGAAGAGGCCAAAGGGTTGGATACGGAACTGGAGATCGTCGAAGGGATGCAGTTCGACCGCGGTTATCTCTCCCCCTACTTCGTCACCAACGCCGAGAAGATGGAAGTCGAACTCGAAGACTGCCTCATCCTGATCTATGAAAAGAAGATCAGCAACATGAAAGACCTTCTGCCGATCCTGGAGCAGGTCGCCAAGATGGGCCGGCCGCTGTTGATCATCGCCGAAGACATCGAAGGCGAGGCGCTGGCGACTCTGGTTGTCAACAAGATCCGCGGCACCCTCCATGTGGCGGCCGTGAAGGCCCCGGGCTTCGGCGATCGCCGCAAGGCCATGCTCGAAGACATCGCCGTCCTGACGGGCGGCAAGATGATCTCCGAGGAGATGGGCTACAAGCTGGAGAACACCAAAATGGAAGACCTCGGTCGTGCCAAGCGCGTCACGATCGATAAGGACAACACGACGATCATCGACGGCGCCGGAAAGAGGGCCGACCTCGAAGGCCGCGTGAAGCAGATCCGCGCTCAGGTCGAAGAGACGACCTCCGATTACGATCGCGAGAAGCTCCAGGAGCGGCTGGCGAAGCTCGTCGGCGGCGTGGCGGTGATCAAGGTCGGCGCCGCGACGGAGACGGAAATGAAAGAGAAGAAGGCCCGCGTGGAAGACGCCCTGAATGCAACCCGTGCCGCCGTTGAAGAAGGAATCGTTCCCGGCGGCGGCGTGGCCTATCTGCGCACCCTGGTGGCGCTGGACAAGATGAAGCTGGAAGGCGACGAAGAAGTCGGCGTCCGGATCGTCAAGAAGTCCCTCGAAGAGCCCCTCAAGATGATCGCCAACAATGCCGGCCTCGAAGGCAGCATCGTGGTGGAGAAGGTCAAGGAGAAGAAGGGGTCCTTCGGTTTCAACGCCCGCTCCGACAAGTATGAGGATATGATTGCGGCCGGTGTCATCGACCCGACCAAGGTGACCCGTTTTGCCCTGCAGAACGCGTCCTCCGTCGCGTCCCTCATGCTGACGACCCAGTGCATGATCGCCGACAAGCCCAAGGAAGAGTCGGCCATGCCGGCCATGCCGCCCGAGATCG
>JAKAFS010000013.1 GCA_021817825.1 Deltaproteobacteria bacterium
GAAATCCAAAAAACTATAGAAGAACTTGTTAGCGACGTGAGATTATGAGCGATATTTGGTTCGAGACAGACGAGCGCCAGGACGCATTAGCATCTTTAATGCTGTATGCGGAAACGATTACTCGTTGTGGTGAGAACGTTTCACGTTGGAAGTGGGCGCTTATCTCACTGCATAGCGCCGTACAGGCCATTATGGCTATTCACCTCGGCTTTGGCAATAATCTCCTTGTAATGCGCCAAGAAGACGCAGAAGCATGGCTTAAGGCTCATGATGATGAAGAGCCTTATCCGAACAACATCAAAATGGACGGTTTTTTGAATCTATACAAAAAGATAAAGCGCCATACTGTTTTTGGGTACAAGTTTGTGCCTAAAGGTCAACAGAGTAAGTCCGTGAAGCGCCTGAACGAATTTCGAAACGAATTTGTTCATTTTATGCCAAAAGGCTGGTCGATTCAATTGTCCGGTTTGCCCCAGATTTGCTTGGATTGCCTCGACGTAATCAATGAACTGCATTCAGGCTTCGTTCGGAGCAGATGGGAGTCGGAAGAACAAGCTACAGAATTTGAAAAGCTTCTCTCAAATGCAATAATGGCAACGAAGAACATCCATGACAATTACAGCGCTAACAAATCAATGTCCCGACGTCCTGGCGCACGTAGCTGATTTTTTTATTATAGGTGAAAATAAAATGAATACGAAAGAACGAATTCAACTGCAAGATGAAATCCGTGCTGTGTTTGATAGCGGCGATATACTATCTGCTTCAGAAGAAAAACTACAGGAATACATGGCATCTTTATGCTTAGAACCTGTTGCTAATGAGAGTATGAGACACGCAAAAATAATACAGGCATTAACCATAAACCACATACAAATGAAACGGCATATTGGTGAGTTAAATCAGAAAAATACAACACTGCAATATTTAGTCATAGCCTTAGCCATATTTTCAATAATCGGCACAGCCATTCAGTCATATATCGCAATAAGAACTGAAATACGATTCAAGCCCATAGCAATACAACAGCCAATAAAAACACCTGAATCCACCAAGTCAATTTCTAAAACTTCTAAGGTTTCATATGAATCCTCTAAAAATAAGACCCATAACAAATCTTAGAGCTGCAAGCGGCTCAACTCGGCGGTGGTAATGTAGAATATTATTAGTTCTTATCGCATATTATAAAGTAATGAGGAGGTTTTGTTTGCTGAGTAAGCTCGACGAAATCAAAAGCCGAAGAACTGACATCACTGATTGGGTTGTGCATTGGACTCGTATGGAGACGATAGGTGATGGGAGAACAAAATCGTCATGGGATATACTTAAAGAAATTTTACATTGTGGATACTTAAGACCTTCGAAAGCCCCACGGCTTGTGGGAGCCAAAAATCAAAAGGAATGGTGCGATACAATTAGAGGAGAGGTTCCTGTCGTCTGCTTTTCAGAACAAACGCTTAAAGCTCGGCTTGAATCTTTCCTTGCAGATGCCCGTCGTTATTCAGGGTGCGGAGTTGCATTTGAAAAGCGTAGTTTGTTTCAATACGGAGGACGGCCAGTTATCTATGGTGACGATGGTTTATTGGCACGATTGCACAGAGATGATAAGTATCTCTGGGTTAAGTATGATCCATTACCACACGCACCTCGGGAATATTCTATTGACTGGACACACGAAAGAGAATGGCGTGCTCGAGTACTCGACTATAATCACCCTGAATTTGGGAGAAAATAGGGGACAGCTCCCCTATTTTCAAGTTTGCCATAAAGGAATGAGTCAAAGATGAGAAGTGATATCGGCTTTCAAGCATCTGCCAAACTAAAGAGACACGCAAATCATCTTGCTCTGTTGCTGATCTTGTTTTTGTCTTTCCTTTTGCATTGCGGATCAGCCGCTGCGGCAGAATCATCTTCAGCTAATTTGCCAGACTTCATATGGTGGGACCATGTTGAGTTCTTTCCTACCGGTAAGGCTATCAGAGGTATCCCTTTAAGCCAGATCGATCCTTCATGGAAATTCGCATCGGAACTGAAGAAACCCCGGAAGGTAATTGCCCATATCGGAAGAGACATTATGAAAGAGTATGGCATTGCCTT
The DNA here is from genome assembly GCA_021817825.1 of Deltaproteobacteria bacterium. Classification (GTDB taxonomy): domain Bacteria; phylum Desulfobacterota; class Syntrophia; order Syntrophales; family UBA5619; genus JAKAFS01. Next base: position 2,098 of record JAKAFS010000013.1, read on the forward strand.
TTCACGACAAGGAGACTTCAACAAAGATGGCAGGGAAGATCTTGTAACTGTCGGGGTCTATGAAAACAAGAAAGGTAACCGAGGCAGCTTCATTCTTGTCCTATCGAAAGACAGCAAGAGCAGATGGCGAAAGGTATCTGTAATTGCATCGCTGGAGAAGCCTCATTTCCAAGCCGTTGCCGAGAAGAATGGCAAAATTGAAATCTGGGGTTGCATTGATTGCGATTGGGTTAACTGGCTGGTTTGGGACAAGAAGTCAAAATCCTATTCCCTCGAAAAACCCTTGGAAGAAGGTAATGAAGACAAAAAATGATGAAAGGGCTGGCGAATCCGCCGCAGTGTTATTCGCCAAAGACAGGGTGAAATGGTGATGGTAAAGAAGAATGTAATCGTTATTCTGATAATGATGCTTGTGTTAGTGGTTGCGGTAGAAGCCTTTGCTGGAGAGAAGAAGACGGCTTTTGCTCTTCGCGATTGGATGGGGAAAAATGAAACTTTCAAAACCCAATTGGTCACAAGTTTCATTGCAGCTGCTAAAAATGATCGAGTGACGATTCGCTTACCGGTGGAATACTATGTAAGAGAAATCGATCTCTTAATTCGAAACTCTATTGCAAATGGTGAAGAACAAGGGCTTGATAATAGCTGGGCTATTAGTTTCAAGACAATTGCGGCAATGGAAGGCGATTGGGATAACGGAAAAGACAAGCTTGAGTTTGCTAAAGAGCTTATGGGGCCGGAAATATTCAGACAGTTTCTGTAGCAGTACCCTGATAAATATGAGAGACTTTTAAAACAGAGCAAGGCGGCTGGTAAATAAGCAGGCTTGCCAATGCGTGAACTGTCGTGGTGAAATATTGGGCTATTTTATCTTCAGTGGACGCGCACCCACGCCAACGAAGCCGCGTCTAACGATCTGTGGCCTGGTTATGTTTAAATGACTATGAAGAACGGAGAATGGTTTTGACTGAAAAGGACAGGAACCCTTGGCTAGCAGGGATATTAACGTTGCTTGCGGTAGGACTGGGTCACTTCTACTCAGGACAGGCAAAAAGAGGATTTTTTCTCTTCTTTATTGGGCAAGGCATTCTGTTAGTCGCAGCCTTACCAGTGATTTATTACTATCCTACAATTCCGGTGTTGATCAGTACCGTTCTTTTGGGGTTTGCGTTCTTTTTTTATTGTATATTCGATGCGGTAAGGTTGTCTAAACGGGAAAGATACGGGTTCACGTTAAAGAGATATAACAAATGGTATGTCTATCTCGGATATTTCATCTTGGCCACATTTGTTTTTCAGCCAATTGTCAGCTCATCGATAAAAATACTGCTGATACAAGCATACAAGATTCCTGCGGGTTCCCTGGAACCCACAATCCTAATGGGTGATCAAATTCTTGCGAGAAAATTATTGGCAGTGAAGCAGGGCATAAACAGAGGTGATATGGTCATTTTTCCATTTCCGGAAGACACATCCAAGGACTTTATAAAGCGCGTTGTGGCATTAGGTGGCGAGACAATCGAAATTGTGAACAAAAAAGTATTTATCAATGGAAATCTTGTTAAAGAACCTTATGTAGTTCATACTGATCATCAAATAATTCAGAAAAATTCCACGCAATCCATGCAAAGAGATAACTTCGGCCCGGTGACTGTTCCGAAAAACGCAGTGTTCGTGATGGGAGACAACAGAGATCAGAGCTACGATAGTAGATTTTGGGGATTTGTAGAAAAATCTGCGATAAAAGGTAAGGCCTACACTATTTACTGGTCGTGGGATAAGGAGAACTATAAAGTTCGTTGGAATAGAATAGGCAAGAAAGTGGAGTGAATTACCCCGCCCTGTGGGCGGGGTAATTCACTATGTGAAGCATGAGCGTGCAATGATAATCCTGCTGGCGGGTGGAGACAAAAGCACCCAGGCAAAGGATATTAAAACCGCGCTTAGTTTGGCAAAAAATCTGTAGGGGTTCGTTATGGCAAGAACAGTGACCACAAAATATGATGTATCCGAGCACCTTCGCACACCTCAGGAGATGGCCGCTTATCTGGAAATGTGCCTTGAGGAAGCAAACGGCGATGCGGCCTTTATTGCAAAGGCATTGGGAGACATTGCCAAAGCAAAAGGGATGTCTCAGGTGGCACGAGATTCCGGCTTTTCTCGGAAAAGTCTGTATAAGGCGCTATCCGGGGAAAGAAGTCCGGGATTCGATACGATTCTGAAAGTAATCGGTGCGCTAGGGATAAAGTTGCACGCAGAAGCCGCCCTCACGACCAAATGAACAGAGGACGTTGATGACGTGCTCTTGCCAGATCCTCTCTTCCGCGCGCGAATGGAAGGCTTGATGATAGTATCAAATGATTCTATCGTGTTCATGCTATGAAACCGCCTGAACGTAGACGTCGAAGACTATCATTGAAAGGGATTATAATGAGAACACGAAAACGACCGCCATCTCATCCGGGATCGATTCTCAAGCTTCATTACCTGGCCCCGTCAGAGATCTCGGTGACTGATCTTGCAAAAGAGTTGCGATTGTCGAGAAAAACAGTATCCAAAATACTGAACGAACGCGGCGCCGTGACAACGGATGTGGCCTTGCGGTTGTCCAGAGCGTTCGATACGACCCCTGAGTTATGGCTGAATCTTCAGAGAAATTACGATCTCTGGCATGCAGCAAATAAGACGACTGATTGGCGGGAAATAAGTCCTATCCTGAAAATCGCAAACGTAAGCGCATAGAGGATGCCTTTTGCTTACCCCCGCGGCTGATCGTAGCGGGTTTCCACCTTGATGCCGATGCCGCCCCGCTGATTGAAATCCCCCACGACTTCGCACCATTTCGGCGCCAGGACCGCCACCAGATCGTCGAGGATGACGTTGATGACGTGCTCGTGGAAGATCCCCTCTTCGCGAAAGGACCAGAGGTAGAGCTTGAGGGATTTCGATTCCAGGATCTTTTCGTTCGGGCAGTAGCGGATCGTGATCGTCGCAAAGTCGGGCTGGCCGGTCATCGGGCAGACGGCCGTGAATTCCGCCGTGGAGAGGGTGACCGTATAATCCCGGCCCGGATGGCGGTTGGGAAACGCTTCCAGCTTCTTCAGCGGCCCGGTAATGGGGCGGCCCAGCAGGCTCAGTTCTTCAGTCATGGTTATTCCATTTCAAACCGGATCGGGCTGAAATTCGTTCCCCGATCGTAAAAATCAATCCCTTCGACCCGTTTCAGGAAGTTCACGACCCCATAGGTGACCGGCGTCAGCAGCGTCTCGTAGGCGACCTTGAAGAACCACTGGCCCAGGATGAGCGCGCCGATCTGTCCGAAAGGCAGGATTCCCGCAAAAGCGACGCTGAGGAAGATCGTCGAATCCAGGGCCTGGCCGACGACGGTGGAGCCGATGGTGCGCGCCCAGAGGTAGCGGCCTTCGGTGAGCACCTTCATCCGGGCCAGGACGAAGGAGTTGGTGAACTCCCCCACCAGATAGGCCAGAAAGGAAGCCATCAGCAGGCGGGGGGTGAAGCCCAGGATCGCCTGGTAGGCCTTTTGCGCCTCGGCCATGGTGCCGTACTGGCCGCCGGCATTCCAGAAGGGGACCGCCGGCAGGGCGCCGCCGGCCGCGATCGCCAGCACCACCAGGAGGTTGGCGCCGAACCCGAGCCAGATGACCCGGCGCGCGGCGCTGTAGCCGTAGACCTCGGTCAGGACGTCGCCGACGATGTAGCTGATGGGAAAGATGATGACCGCCGCGGGCAGCACCAAGGGACCGATGCTGATGAGCTTCACGGCGATGATATTGGCGGTGACCAGCGAGGCTACGAAGAGGACCTGGAAGAGGTCCAGGTACTTCCAGTGTCGTTGGCAGGGGTTGTCAGTGGTCATGGGGTTGCAACTTCTCCTTTTGTAGGCTGTTGAAAAACGCTCATCTGCTGCGTTGCGCTGCGACCTTCGTCACTGCGGCGTACGAAAAGTACGCCTCATTCCTCAGGTTTTGCGCGCCTTGCAGCTAACCGTTTTTGAACAGCCTCCAACGCAAGGTGTTTTCAACACCCTGCTAGGTACGGTGTATGGGCGCCATCATGCGGGCGCCCGCTGATCCTCCATAGCACAGAGACGGCCTGGCGACAATGGGAAAAGGGACGCCTTCAGAAAGCAGGCAGGCGAATATCCCTGGGCCTGCCGCCCTGGCGGGAGAAGCCGCGCCGCTACCAAGGCTTGCCGGAGGAAAGGCGACCTCCCCGCGAGAGAGCCGCCGGACGAGGCGGCGCATGATTTACAGCCCTGCGTCAGGGGATTTCCCAGGCCAGTGGAATCGGCCGCGAGTCTGGCTCCCTCGGCGGAACCCACCGGGCGCTGCTCGGGCCATTGAGAAGGCGATGCGAGCAAGGGGTGCGACCGGAAGCCTGTTTAAAGTGTAATTGCTTTGGCTTGCAATTAACATACGGAAATTGTTTGCAATACCGCGTTGCGAGCGCCTGGGTTTTGCCCCGGGAAGTTGAATATCTTGAATCATTATTAAAGTTTACTGTCAAGCCGGCCGATAGATCATCCTGTTGTTGAACCGAGTGATTTCTGAAGATGTCAGTCAAGGATCGGCTGGTGAGTTCTTGGTGTTGGGTCCGTTATTTCACTTTGAAAGGAGATCTGATGAAAAAGCTGTCTGCAACGATGTGGGAAGTGGTCGATGTATTGCTCTGGGGACGGCATCTGTCCGCAGAGGCCTCATTGCTGAAACCGTCAAAGAGCGTGGTTCTTGTCCAAAGAGCCGTTGCCTCCATCCAGATAGACCCTGTTGACGATTCACTTGCCGAAATAAGCGTTCGGCCAGTGAATTTGTCGAAGGGGATTTCCAGGTCTTTCGGCACGGTATAGAAGGCAAGCCCCCGGCCGACCTGCCGGCGGGAACGAGAAGACGTTCGCCGGCAGGCAAGGTACCTGAAAAGCTGGAATTCGGCGGCCAAAGGTCCGGCAGCGGGCCCGTTCGGCGTCGCAACGGTCGTCAATACTTGCGTGTCAACTCCAGTCCCTTGTAATAGCTCCGGAAGCCGAATGCCTTGAGCGCTTCGGAATACTCGCTCTCCCGGGCCGATTGGCCGTTGATCGTCTCCACGAGGAGTGTCTTTTCGGGGAGGAACTCCCGGCCCAGGAGTGCCTTCATGAAGGAAAGGTACTCAGCAAGCCGCGGGTCGTCGGGGGGGACGAAAAACTCCAGGACGCCGCCGTTCCGGCGCGAGAGCAACGCCAATTTCCGGCCGCAATAGACCAGGTGGGTCGAGGGGATGCGGCTGGGAAGGCCGGCCTTGAGGGCCTCGTTGCGGATGCCGCAGAGGGAGGCCGGGTCGGTAGCGTTCAACCAGTAGACGGCCTCCTCGGGCAGGGGGTCGTTCAGGAAACGGAAAGCCTCGGGAGAGATGAACTGCGCCCCGGGGATGCCTGCAAAAAAATGACCGGAAAGAATTTCGCCCGAGAGCTCCATGAGGCGCAGGGCCCGAAAAACGCCCGTCCACTGGAGCGGCGGCAGCTCATAGGCGAGCAGCTCCCGAAAGAGGATTCCGTAGCGCGCCAGGAGCTGGCGAACCCGGTCCTTTGCCAGCTCCGCCTCCTCGATGGGATCCCGGTCGATATGGCCTGGGCCGATGGCGTGCCAGTTTCCCGAAAGGGGGCGGCTGGCCGCCCAGCGGTTGTAGCCCGACCGGGGGATTCGTCCCCGTTCCGGCTTCGGTGAAAAGGGGGCGAAGTCCGTCATGATCCCCTGCCGAAGGGTCGCGAAGGCGTCATTGGCGACCTGTCCCTGCCAAACCAAATTCCAGAGTTTCTCCGTCACGGCGGCGCTGTCCAGTCCTGCGTGGCGGGCGATGTCGAAAAGGCTGTAGCGGCCGAACCGTTGGGGGAGAAGGGTTGCCAGCGCATCCGGTACTGGCTTCCCATCGCTTTGCAACGGGTCACGGTTGCCGCCTTCCTCGGGCAGGAAAAGTTCCCGGTCGTCGGCAAAGGCGAAGCTGATCCGCCGGAGGCCGCAGCCGAACCAGGCAAGGTCGCTCGTCGCCAGCAAGGTGTCCAACCAGGCGCCGTAATAGGGGGAAAGACGCGCCGGGAGGAGGTGTTTCTCCCAGGCCTCGGCCGGGGCGGGGAAGCCGAAGAGCTGCTCGATGCGCGTCCGGAGCGCGTCCGGCGAGTCGCCGGGCGCGGTGAGTCCCTGCCAGGCGGCAAGAAAGAGGGGAAGCGCAGCGGCGGGAAGGGCGCTGAAGACGGGCTGCCTGGCCCTGCGGGCCATCCGGAGGAGGATCTCCAGATTTTCCCGGTCGCAGACCTCGATTTCGGCAGCCTCATCGGTCAGCAGGTCGAGGAGCAACACTTGCGCCTCGGCAAGATCGGCCAGGGTCGCCGCGAGGCGCGAAACCGGAAGGCCGAGGATCTCCGGAAGGGCGGATTGCGGGAGCGGCCCGTAGTAGGAAAGCCACCGACGGAGAAAACCGGCCAGGTCCGGCGCTTCTCCCTCTTCTTCCGAAACGGTGTCGTCGAGATCTCCGGTAGCCCTCTGAAGATTCCCGGTCACCCACTCCAGATCTCCCACCACTCCCTTTGTCAACCCCACCGCCCCTTTTGTTCTACCCGTCACTCCCCTTATCGCACCTGCCGCTCCTTTTGGTGTTTCCTCCACCCCTTTTGTCGTGCCCGTCACCCCATCTGTCGTACCCGTCGCCCCTTTTGTCATACCCGCGGAAGCGGGTATCCAGGCTATTGGTTCCCCGGAAATCAGGTCATGGGCCGGAAACGCCTCGCCGGGGGTTCCGAAAACCCCGGCGATCCGGGCGAAATTTTCGACAGCGCAGATCCCGTCTGTTTTTGCACCGGGCAGGCGTACAGCGGCAATCTTAAGACCGATCTCAGTCAGGGCTTCGGCGGCAACGATTTCTCCGTCGCCGTCGATCGCGGCGCAGAGTGCCTGCCACTCGGAAAGGGGGATGAAGAGCCGCTCCCGGAGCCAGTCGAGGAGTTCCGCGGCCGACCGGGGGGCATAGCCGGGCGCCGTCCGCTGAAGTCGGGCCAGAAGCTGGGCGACGAGCGCCTTGGGGATCTTCGGCCGGAGCCGTCCCGAAAGGACCGCCTCGCGGATCAAGTCCTGGCCCAGACGGGACGTCTTTCCCGCGGCGGGCGAGTCGCCCTCGTACATGTGGGTGTTGGTCTGCTTCCAGATCAAGCCGTCGCAGAAGGGAGAGGCCGCCGCCGTGGTCGTCTCGCCGATCCTGATCTTGCCGTCCCGGATCTCGTCGAGCAGTTCCTTTAGATGGTCCAGATCGAATTCGTCCTTCAGACAGTCGCGCCAGGTCTCCAGGAGGATCGGAAAATCGGCGTAGGGAAGGACGGCGTCGAGGAGCTTTTTCGCCCGGAGGCGGTTGAGCCAGAGGGGCAGCCGCCGCTGGAAATCACCTTTGGGCAAGAGCAGCGCCCGGCCGGCGTTTTCCCGGAACCGGGCTCCGAAAAAACCGCTCGTCTCCAGGATCCGCCGGAGCTGCCGTTCGAGCGATTCGGCCGTGACGAGGGAAAAGAGTTCGGCCGCCGAAAAAGCGTGGGGGAGCATCAGGAGGATGGCGTCGTTGTTGACGAAGGTCTCCAGGTGGAGGCCGTACTTTTCCTCCCAGGCGGCCTGGAGGGCCAGGGCGAAGGGGCGGTTGACCCGGCCGCCCCAGAAGGTGTGGAGGACGACCTGTTTGCGGTCGGCGTCGTTGAGCGGATCGTCGAAGTGCTCGATCAGGAGGTGGCGGCGGTGGGGGAGGTCCGTCCCCGTGGCCGACCGTTGCCTCGTCAGGTGGCCGATCAATTCGTCGGCCGCCGTCTCGTCCAGGAAGTAGTCTCGCCGGAGTTCTTCCTTCAGCGACGGGTCGGCGAGGCGGGCATTGAACTTCTCCAGAAAGAGGAGGATCCGCTCCGAGAAGTGAAAATCCCGGTTCTGCTCCTCGGCCCGCCAGAAGGGGAAGATCCCCGGCTGCGCTTCGACGGGCACCACTTCCACGTCGTTGTGGGTGACCTTTTTGATCCGCCAGACCTGGGTCCCCAGCGTAAAGGTGTCGCCGATGCGGCGCTCCCAGACGAACTCCTCGTCCAGCTCGCCGATCTTGGCGCGGCTCTCCTCGATGCGGAGGTCGTAGTAGCCCCGGTCCGGGATGGTTCCGCCGGCGAGGGCGACGAGCCGCAGGGTCCCCTCCCGGGCCTGGACGGTGTTGTCGATCCTGTCGATGAAGAGCCGGGGCTTCAGTTCCCGAAGCCGGGTGTCGGCATAGCGTCCGGCGAGCATCGCAAGGACGAGGTCGAACTGCCGCCGCGGAAGCCCATGGTAAGGGTGGCAGGTCCGGAGGAAGCTATAGAGGGCGTCGATGTCCCAGGACTCGACGCCGGTCATGGCGAGGATCACCTGGGCCAGGACGTCGAGGGGGCCTTCGATGGGGGCGGCGGCTTCGATCTTTCGATCGGCGGCGCAGCGGGCAAGGACCGCGGCGTAGAGAAAATCGTGGCCGTGGGTGGGGAAAAGCAGCCCCCGGCTCGTCCCGCCGACGCCGTGACCGGACCGGCCGATCCGCTGGATCGCCGCCGAGATTGCCGGCGGCGTCTGGATGAGGATCACCTCGTCCAGTTCGCCGATGTCGATCCCCAACTCCAGGGAACTGGTGGCCACGATCGCCTTCAGTTCCCCGTTCTTGAGCCGCTCCTCGACGGTCAGCCGGATCTCCCGGGAAAGCGATCCGTGGTGGGCATAGGCGAGGACCGCAGGCGCTTTTTCGTTGATCAGGCGGGTCACCTTTTCGGCGGTCCGGCGGCTGTTGGCGAAAAGGAGGGTGGCGCGGTTTTGTTCGATGATCTTCCGGAACGCCTCGGCGAGGACCGGCCACCAGGAGGCGTCTACGAGCCGTTCCCGGGCGGCGGGGGGGAAGGCGACGCGGATCTCGGAGCGCTTCTCTTCCCGAGCGGAGACGATCTCGACGGGACGCCTCGCGTAGCGGTCGTCTCCGGAATCGCCTTTTGGGAGGAAACCGCCGACGAACTCGGCCACGGTGGAAAGGGGCCGGACCGTGGCCGAAAGGGCGATCCGCTGGAACTCGCCGGCCAGGAGCGTCAGCCGTTCGACCGCCGTGATCAGGTGGGTGCCCCGCTTCGTCGCGACCAAGGCGTGGATTTCATCGAGAATGACCGTGGCGACGCCGGTCAGCATCTGCCGGCCGGTCCGGGAATTAAGCAGGAGGTTCAGGCTCTCGGGGGTCGTGATCAGGATCTCCGGGGGGCGGCGGAACATCCGCCGGCGCTCCTCGGCGGGCGTATCGCCGCTGCGGGTGAGAACGCCGATCTCCGGGAAGGGTTTCCCCGCCCTTTGGAAGAGGCCTTGCAACTCTGCCAGGGGGGCGGTCAGGTTGCGGCGGATGTCGTTGTTCAGGGCCTTGAGCGGCGAGACGTAGAGGACCCGGGTTTGCCCCCTTCCCCAGACGCCGGTGATGAGCTGGTTCAGCGCCCAGAGAAAGGCCGTGAGGGTCTTGCCGCTTCCCGTAGGGGCGGTGATCAGGGCGTGCTTTCCTGCGGCGATGATCGGCCAGGCCTGCGCCTGGACGTCCGTGGGCGCTCCCCGCCTTTTGCCGAACCACTCCCCGATGAGCGGATGAAAGGGGGAAAGCGCCTGCTGATTGCGATCCATGGCCGGTTCCTTTTCGCGAATGGTGGATAGAATCTGGAGACACCATAGGCCAGATGGAAGTTCTAATCAATCCCGAAAAGAAACCGTCAATTTTCCGAGAAGCATTGCCCGAAGATTGACGCTGTTTAGCAGAAGGGAGATTGCCGGGATTTTATCTGCAATGAGCGGATTTTGTCCTCCTGCACAGGACCGATTTCTGGCGAGTGTGGCTGGGGCGAGAAATAAAAACCCGGGCAGAAAGCCCGGGTTTTTGTAGTCGCTGTCTATTTCGCGATGGTTTATTGCGCCGTGGCGCCCGACTCCTTCACAACGGTCTGCCACTTCTTGAACTCGCTGGCGATGAAACTCTTGAACTGTTCGGGCGAGCCGCCGACGGGATTGGCGCCTTCGGCAACCATCTTCTTGTCGATCGCCGGCTCGTCGATGATCTCGTTGACCGCCTTGTTCAGCTTGTCAACGACGTTTTTGGGCGTCCCTTTCGGGCCGAAGAAACCGAACCAGGAACCGGCTTCAAAGCCGGGGTAGCCGCTTTCGATCATGGTCGGGACATTGGGAAGCGCCTTGGACCGCTTGGCGCTCGTGACGGCAATGGGCACCAGTTTGCCCGCGTTGATCTGCGTCATGACCGAGGGGATCGTGGCGAACATGAAATCGACCTTTCCGGCCAATAACCCGACCACCGCTTCGGCGGGGTTGTGGGCGGCCGTGATATTGGCCCGCTTGGCAAACATGAAGCCCGAGAGATGGGATGAGGTCCCGACGCCGGTCGAAGAGTAGGAAAGACCGCCCTGCTTGGTTTTGGCCTTGGCGAGGAGATCCTTCAAGGCCGCTGTGTTGGCGCTGGCGGGAACCACCAGGACGTTCGGCACTTCGGCGATCTGGACGATCGGATCGAGGTCGGTCAAGGGATTAAAGGGCAGACTCTTGTAAAGCGTGGGATTCACGGCAATCGGACCGACGGAATTCACGATCAGGGTATATCCGTCGGGGGCGGATTTGACCACAAAGGCCGTTCCGATGTTTCCGCCGGCTCCCGGCTTGCTTTCGACGGTGAAGAGCTGCTTCGTTTTTTCAGTCAAGCGGGCACTGACCATGCGGGTCAAAAGGTCGGTGGTGCCGCCGGGAGCAAAGGCCACGACAACCTTGACGGGTTTGGACGGGTACTCGTCGGCCGCAAGCGCGACGCCGGTTCCGCAGAGAAGAGTGACGATGGCAAACAGGGTGACAAGTTTCTGGAACGGGTGCTTCATGTGATACCTCCAATTTTTTTTTAATGGGCAATGTGAATGTCTTACGGGAGGTGATGTCGCAGGAAGCGTGCCAATTTCAATTTTCGAAAATGATTAAGAGAAGGTGCGGCCGGCAGCCTTTGGCTTTGCAAGGGTGGCCCGGTTATCCGGCCCGGAGGGCGTCGACGATCCGCATCCGGGCGGCCCGGAGCGCCGGGAACATCCCGCCGATGAGGCCCATGACGAGTGCGAAAGTCATGGCCTGCAGGACAATGCGCCCGGTGAGCGTAAATCGGAAGGCCAGTTCCGAAAATGTCTGAAAGTTGACGGTCGAGACGGTGATGAACTGCATGAAGGAGGCAAAGAAGAGCCCTGCCGCGCCGCCGAGAAGCCCCAACAGCAGCGATTCGGCGATAAAGGCGATAAGGATGCTGCGTCTGGAGAAGCCCAGCGCCCGCATCGTTCCGATCTCGCCGATCCGGTTGGCCACCGCCGAATACATGGTGATCATGGCCCCGATGATCGCGCCGATGGAAAAGATGACCGTCAGCGAGATCCCCAGTATCCGCAGAAATTTTGCCATCATCTCCGACTGGTCGAGATAGTAGCGCGTCTCCCGCTTGGCCTCCAGGGTCAGCCGCGGGTCCGTCTCGACGGCCCTTTGGGCGGCCAAAAAGGCGTCCGGGGCGTTCAGACGGAAGATAAGCGACGAGTAGACGGGACGCCGGAAGGCCTGCATCACCTGGTCCACGTCTCCCCAGATCTCGGAGGAAAAGCCGGTGTTTCCCGCATCGAAAATTCCCACGACGGTCCATTGCCGCATCCCCCAGGTCAGGGCGTTCTGAAGACCGACCCCGGCAAACCCCTTGGCGATGCTGTTGCCGACGATGATCTCCGACGTTCCCCTCCGGAACATCCGGCCCGCGACGAGCTTCACCTGGGGCCGCAGGGGGAGCGAAGCCTTCTGGACGCCCCGGACCACGACGTTGGAGTTGCCGGCCCCCCGCTTGGGCAGGGCGATCAGGACCACGACCTCCTTGGCCACGAGCCGCTCTCCTTCGTTGCCGATGGCCACCTGGGGGAGCATCTCCACGATCGAGGCCTGGCCGCGCTCGATGCCGCTCATCACTTCCGAAGTGGAGCCCTTGCGGACGACGACCACGTTGTCCTCCGACCCGGTCTCGACGAGCGTCTTTTCGAGCCCGGAAGCCATCATCAGGACGGCGGCCAAGACGAAGACGACGAGCGCCATTCCCGCGACCGTGAGAACCGTCGTCAGCCGGCGCTTTGCGAGGTTCCGGAGGCTGTAGGAAAAAGGGACGGCCATTATCCGATCCTCCTGAGCCCCTCGGCGATCCCGATGCGGATCGCCCGGCGGGCCGGGATGAGGGCCGCGAAAAAGGCGATCCCGAAGGCGGCGGCGAGGTCCAGCCAGAGGGTCTGGGGCGAGACGATAAAGATGGGAAAGTAGGCCGAAAGCGATTGACCAAAGGCCTTGGCGGCCGGGAAGGTGAGGAGCATCCCGGTCAGAGAGCCGGTCAGGGCGATGACGAGGGATTCGCCGAAGACCATGACCGCGATGGAACCGCCGCCGAAGCCCAGGGTCTTCATGATCGCATAATCGCCGATCCGTTCCCGGGTGGTCATGGCCATGGTGTTGGCGACGACGGCCATGATGATGAGGATGACGACGAAAGAGACCATCTGGATGGCCGTCACGATCGCCCCGCTCATGGCGATGAACCCCTGGTTGAAGGCCTTTTCCGTCTCGGTGAGGGTTTCGGCCAGGGAGTTTTTGAAGGCCTTGTCGATGCGCAGCGCCGTTTCGGGCGCCAGATCCGGCCGCTGGACGGCGATCATGTAGAAGCCCACCTGGTCCGCCCGGGTCGGCGCGGTGCGCTTCATGGTTTCATTGAGGTACGCCCAATGGAAGAGAAACTGCGTTTCGTCGACCGTTTTGTCCCGGCCCCGGTAGAGGCCCTTGAGGACGAAGTCCCAGCTGCCCGGGTAGATCGTCCCCTTGAGGGTGACCTGGTCGCCGATCTTCCAGCGGTACCTTGCCGCCAGCTTCCGGCCGGCGATGAAACCCTTCCGGTCGGCAAGAAAGGCCTTCAGCTCCGGGGCGCTGACGACGAACTCCGGGTAGACGGACAGATAGCTGCGCGGTTCCACGCAAAAGTTCGGAAAGAAATGCTTCTCGTCGATGTAGATGCCGCCGAACCAGTTTCCCCAGGAGACGGCCTTCACCCCTTCGATCTGGCGGATCTTTTCGGCGTAGGCGAGGGGGAGGGGAAAGATGATGGAGATCGCGTTGCGGGTGACGAGGCGGGAGGCCGAGGCCGCCTCGACGCCGGCGTACCAGGCGCCGATGACCGTCTGTAGAAGGCCGAAGGCGAGCACCGCCACGGTGATCCCCAGGATCGTAAGGCCGCTGCGCAGCCGGTTGTGAAAGGCATTCCTGAAGAGGATCTTGATCTGAAGCATCGTTTTTCGATCGCCTTTAAGGAAACTCCCGCTGCCGGTTTATCCCTTGCCGATGGATTTTCCGATTATCCTGCCGGCAAGAGGATGTCAAAAACGGTCCCCTCGGCCTGAAAAGCAGCTGCCCCGCTCATCCGGAAGCGGGTCCCGAAGGAATGGATTTTTCTCGCCTCGATTCCCGGGGCAAGGCCTGCTCCCCGGGCCACGATCCGGAGCGACGGGACCTCCCGGTCCATTCCGACCTGGAGCGCGAGCCCGCTTGCCCCCCGGACGGCCAAAAATTCCAGAAGGTGGGTCAACGTATCGGCGAACCGCGCCTGGGCAAGCCGCACCGGCGGCAGGGGACCGGCGTCGCTCACTTCCAGGGCCGTCTTTTCGAACAGATCGGCGTACCCGATGCGGGCCGTCAGGGCCGCCAGATAGTCCTCCCGACACCCGGAGGCATCGATGAACGAGCGATCCGTATGGGGGCTTTCCCGAAGTTCTCCGACGATCTCCCGGACCGCCTGCTGAAGATCCGTCCAGACGAACTCCTCGGGATTCCGGACTCCTCGGGCGACGCCGATGAAATCGATCAGGAGGCGGTCGGCCCGATTCAGCAGGGAAGGCTGGATGACGTCCTCAAGCCTCCGGCGATCGAAGAGCTGCCTGATCTTCTTCACGCTGCCCAGGGCGGCCAGGACGAATTTGATCTGGAGGAGCTTTCCCTGTTCCACTTCCCCGCAGAGCCGGCGAAAGCCGGCGAGACCGTCATCGATTCCGTCCATGTCCATCAACGCCCGGCAGTCCGCCGCGGCCTCCGGCTCTTCGAGAATTTCCAGTTGATGGGATAGATAGCCGAGGCGGCCGGCGATGGCCGAGAAGATCTCCTCCGCCTCGTCGATCAACTCCCGGGCGCATTCGGCGGTAAAGAGCGTCCGCTCCCGGTTGACCTCTTCCAGTTCGCCCAACTGCCGGGCTTCCCGGATCAGGCGCCGGAACGATTCTTTGACGTCCCGGGCGCCGAGAATCCCGCCGTGTCCGGGGACGCATTGGCTGATCCCGCCATTTTCCAACAGCCAGAGGACCTGTTCGAGGGTCAGGAGATAATCGTCCCGGTTCCAGCCGGCAATCCCCGCGATCATGGGGTTGACGGCCGCCAGAAGATCTCCGATGAACAGAATCTCCCCGATCTGGATGCAGAGGCCATCGGGACTGTGCCCCGGCGCCGGGTAAAGGAACAAATGCTCCCCCTCGCCGATGGGAATCCGCTGCCGGTACAGGAGGCGTCCGTCCCCGGTCGGAAGCCCTTCCGTTTTCAGGGTCAATGTCCGGGTAGGCGAGAGGCGAACCTGCCGCGGTACCGGCGATTCCCGGTCCCGCTGCGTCAGCAGGAGCAGATCGGGGGCAAAAGGCGGGAAGGGAACGCCGTAGATTTCCGCCATGCTGCGCTTCTCGTCTCCTTGGGTCAGCGTCCGGGCCCCTTCCTCGTGGACGGCGATCCAGGCGGGCGCTCCCCAGTTGGCCTGTCGGCACGCGGGGGCCGAAAGGACATGGTCGATGTGGCAATGGGTGAGGTAGATCAAAAGCGGACGGCTTTGCTCCGCTTCACAGAGCCGGATCGCCGCGCAGAGATCCCGGGTCTGCTCTTCCAGCGCCCCGGGATCGATGAGCAGGAGTTGCTCCTTTGTGCGGATCAGGCAGGCGTTCGCCGAGAGCAGGTCGGGCTTCCGGAGGTAGGGGTAGATTTCCCCATGGAGGCATCCGGGGAGGGGCTGCCAGACGCGGTTGCCGAGTGTTTCGCCCACCGTGGTCATGGCGTCCCCTGTTCCGAACGGTCCGTCAGGTATCCCTTGTCCAGAAGCCGCGTCACCCGGGCCCGTTGGGCCGCCCTCGGGTCGTGGGTGACCATGACGATGGTCTTGCCCATCTCGGCGTTCAGCCGTTCCATCATCGTCAGGATCTCCTCGGCCGAGGCGCGGTCCAGATCCCCCGTCGGCTCGTCGGCCACCAGGATCGCAGGATCGGTGACGATGGCGCGGGCGATGGCCACCCGTTGCTGCTCGCCTCCCGACAGTTCCTTGGGGTAATGGTCCATCCGGTGCTCCAGATTCACCAGGCGCAGGGCCATTTCGGCGTGCTCCCGCCGTTCCCGCCGGGAAAGTCCCGTCAGGTGGAGCGGCAGCTCGACGTTTTCGAGGGCTTTGAGCACCGGGATCAGGTTGTAGAACTGAAAGATGAAGCCCACGTTGTTGGCCCGCCAGTGGGCCAGTTCGGTTTCGGTCAGGGCGGTGATCTCGACGCCGCCCACGCGGATCGTCCCGCTGTCCGCCTTGTCGATCCCGGCCAGGAGGTTCAGGAGGGTCGTTTTCCCGGAACCGGAGGGTCCCATGAGCGCCAGAAACTCCCCTTCGGCGATGTCGAAGGTGATATCGTAGAGGACCGGCACGGCGAGGCTTTCCCGCTGATAGGACTTGAAGAGATGCCTGATCTCGACGATCGGAGGTTTTGCGGTCAACTCAACTCCCCTTGTGCGCAAGATATTGATCCGGACGGTCCGCTCCTGCGGACCGTCCGTTTTTTGAAAGGAATCCTGCCGATCGCATTGAGACTCGCCGATCCTTGCAGGCACAGCTATTTTTCTTTAGGCGCCTTTTTGGCGGCCGCCCGTTTCGGGGTTGCCGCCGTCTTTTTCTGGGGGGGCTTCGTTTTGGCCTTTGCGGCCTGCTTTTTGGGGGTGGCGGCTTTGGTTGCCGGTATCCCTTCGAGTTTGCTTAACTGTGCTTCCAGTTTCTTGATTTTTGAATAAACCGCCTTCACCTTGCCGTCGGCCGCCGGACTCTTCTTGCTGTCCAAACAATCATAAGCCCTTCCGCCGAGCTCGGTCATCTGCCCCTGTATTTTCGCTTTCAGAGCGAATATCTTATATTGTCTTTTGCCTTCGGCCGTGAGTTCACCCACCTTTTCGGAGACGACCGCCGCCCCTTCCCTGGCCATGGCAATTCCTTCTCCAATTCCCCTTTGCACATCCTTTTTGATTTTGTCGAAAAGACCGGTCATGATTTCCTCCTTTGAATTTAAATTGGTTTCCAAGGGAACGCTCTTCGAAGAACGCTTACCGTTCGGCAACTTTGATCCGCGAGCCGTCCTGCAATTCTTTCGGGGGCTTTACGACGATCCGGTCTCCGGCTTGCAGCCCCGAGAGGATCTCCACCATGTCGCCGAAGGCGGTTCCGACCCGGACCTCTCTTTCCCGGACCCGGTTTTCCTCCAGGAGATAGGCGAAGGTCTTGCCGTTCCGGGCGATGAGGGAAGAGCGACCGGCAGCCAGACGGGGCTTCAGCTCCTCGGGGGTAAGGGGGCGGGGCAGGAAGGAGACCTTGGCGCTCATGTCCGGCAGCATCCGGCGGTCCTTGTCCAAAAAGCGGACCTTGACCAGCACGGTGGCCTTGCTGCGGTCCACGGTCGGCACGATGGCATGGACCTCGCCGCGGAACCGCAGGTCCGGCAGGGCGTCCAGCTGGATATCGCAGGGCTGGCCGGGCCGGATCGTGGTGATGCTCGTTTCCGAGACGTCCGCCTCCACCTGGAGGGAGTTCATGTCGGCGATGGTCACCACGGCGGCCTTGGCGTTGGCGGCGGCTCCGATGGGGGTGACGATGTCGCCGATATCGGCGTTCTTGGTCAACACGATGGCATCGAAGGGGGCCCGGATCAGGGTGTAGTCGAGGCCCGCCTCGGCGTTCTTCAGCGCCGCTTCCCCGGCATGAACGGTGGCTTCCGCCGCCTTTACCCCTTCGACGGCCCGCCGGTAGCGGGCCTCCACGACCTCGTAATCGGACCGGGCGACGAACTCCCGGGCGACCAGTTGCCCGTAACGTTCATACTCCTTCCGGGCGTTGCTCTCCTCCACCCGGGCCTGGCCGAGGGCGGCGCGGGTGGTGTTGAGATTGGCCGCCGCCTGGTCCCGGACGGCCGATACATCGATGTTCTCCATGCGGGCGATCACGTCTCCTCTTTTGATCTTGCTCCCCTCCTCCACCAGCAGGGCCACCAGGCGGCCGGTGACTTTGGAGGCCACCGCGGCTTTTCGCTGGGCGACGATGTAGCCGCTGGCGTTGAGCAGAGACAGCGACTGGGAGGGATAAAAGGGGGAGACGGTCGTCACATCGACGGTAACGGCCGGGACGACGATGCCGCCGAAGTACAGGCCGCCGGCGATCAGAAACAGCAGGACGACGACGGCGACGGCCAGGGGCTTCTGCTTTCGCCTTCCCGGCGGGGCCATCTTTCCCGCTTTTTCAATCTTCAGCTGGGCAACGTCTTCTACAGGCATGGCGGGTTCTCCGCGAACAGGAACAGGCGATTTTTCAGCCATCCTATTTTGTAGCATTTCCGACATCTATAACAGAATCGCGCCCGCTTTGCCACTGATATGACCCCGGGACATCGATCTTCCCGAAACCTTGACTCCCCGGCGTCCCGTCCTTATATTCTGCCTGCGGCAGGTTTTGAATGCCCGCCTTGTCTGGGGGTGCAAAGAGCAATGTCGACACTCAGGCCAGGGAGCAAAGCCCGGGGCCGTCTCTGCGTAGGCAGGACGCCCCGCGATCCCCGGCATCCGAAGATCCGTTAAGGAGGAAAGATGAATTCCATGCATGCCGATGCGCGGGAAATCCCGGACAGCAACCCCTCGGGAGAAGAGGTTCAGAAGCTGCTCCGGGAGGTCCGGACGATTGCCGTCGTCGGACTCTCGGACCGGCCGGACCGGGACAGTCACCGGGTGGCTTCCTATCTACAGGGGCAGGGCTACCGGATCGTTCCGGTCAATCCCTCCCAAACCGAGATCCTGGGGGAAATCTGTTATCCCGATCTCGCTTCCATTCCCCATCCGGTGGACATCGTAAATATCTTTCGCGCCGTTCCGGTGATTCCCGGCATCGTGGAGGAAGCGCTCCGGATCGGCGCAAAGGCCGTCTGGATGCAATTGGGCCTCTGCCACAACGCCTCGGCGCAAAAGGCCCGCGCCGCCGGGCTCTGTGTCGTCCAGTCCCGGTGTTTGATGGTGGAGCACCGGAGGCTGATCGGACCGTAGGAGCCGGGAACGCTATGCCCGATCACGCTCGAAGACGCCCCGGACTGCGGGCATCCACCTTTTTCGTTTGCTGAAGCCGATGCCGATCAGAACCGCCCCCAGGGGGAGAAGGGGATACTGGACGGAATAGACGACCGGTGTCAGGACGGCCCTGACAAGGTGGCGAGCCGTCTTGTGTTTTCTGATAAAGGCCGCCCAATCGGGCGAGTGAGCGTAGTAGAAACGGACGAGCGTCCGCCCCGGTCCGAAGGGCAGCAGCCAGCGGTCCCGGAAGCTTCTCAGGGCGCTGACATGGGCATCGAGATAGGTTCCCCAGGCGGCCTCGGCGATGAAGCAGCGTCCCCCCGAACCGCTGCTTAAACTCATCTGGAAGGCGCTTTCATCGGTTCGCTGGAAAGCGCCGGTCGCCGTCTCGTTGACGTAGTCGTTGGAGATGAAGACCATTTTTCGGTCCGATTCCCGGGCCAGACCGCCGTTGTCGTCCGCCTGGGCGACGATCGTGAATTCGTCGTCGCTCGGCGGGGTCCTGATGCGGGCCGAATAGATCCCGTCGCCGGCCTTGACGTCGCCGTTCAAACCGTCGTCCTTCAGCGTCAGGGTCTCCAGAAGATCGCCATCGAGGTTGTAAATATCGGCCGTGACGCGGGCGTTGAGGATGGGCCGGTCGGCCGTCAGAAAGGCCGTGGCGACGTAGCCGAAGAGGGGGCTTTCCTGGACGTCGATCCGCAGTGCCAGATTGGATTCGGCGGAGGCGACGATTTCCAGAGATCCCTCGGTCGGCGCCAGCGCCGTCATCGTGGCCGACCATGTCCCCAGTCCTCCGGCGTAGAGAGACCTGTCGATGGTGAACAGCCAAAGGCCCGTGTCCTGATCCTTTTCCAGCGTGACTCCGGCGGCCAGGCTTCCCTCCTTGCGCACCTGGCCGGCGGGATCGGTCAACGAAGGCTGCACCTTGTTCCACTCGTCCTCGGCGGCGAAAAAAGAGACCGTCACGATATCGTCCCGCGGTCCTACCCTAAAAGTCATCGTTTGCGAATTACCGGTCGCCAGGGGACCGGAATAGGCCGCCGCGGCAATATCCGCCGTGTTGTCTCCCTCCAAAAGGCCGATGTCCCGGGCGAACTGGGCATCCATCGTCTGGGAGCGGCTGGCGACCTTGCTTTTGCCTCCCGATACTTCGGCCAGGTCCGCGACGGTGATCATTCCTGCGGCTGGCGCGACTCCCGCCCCTTTGGCTGCCGATGCGACGTTCAGCATGGCCCGGGCGTCGGCAAACGCTTTTTTCAGCGGGGAAGGGACCGCCGGGTTGCCCGCAGTCAGGAGATGGACGAAATAGGTGGCCTCCTGCGCCGTTTCCGTCTTGTATTTGCCGACCTGGACAAGGGCCGCCTCCAGCGATTTCTCGACGGACACGGAGACCCCCCGGTTGAGGGAAGAAACCTGGTTGATCAGGATGGCCTTGTTCGCGACGGTCAACTGGGTTCGGTTTATTTCGATACGGTTTCCGACCAGGACGCTCACCCAATTGCCCACCGTCGCCGCCCGGATGGCAGCGGCAGCCGCGTTTAACGATTTTTCCCAATTGGCGGCAGAGGCATTGTTGTCCAGAACCAGGATGTGATAGGCGGTGGTGTCCATCCAGACCACCTCGAAGCTTGCATCGTAGCCGGTCAGGGCATTTTTCTGATGGGCAGTGCGATCGGCCGCTTTTGTGACGCTGATGTCCTTGAAGGCATCGAACCAGGTGCGCCTGTAGTCGCGGGCATTTTCATGATCCTTTGCCGGATCGCCGGCCAGGATGTTCCAGATCGAGTCTTCGAACATCCGGTACTGGGCCGTGTTCTTCAAGGCGTCCGTACTGTAGCCCGATTCTACGGAGAACCAGTTGGGATAGGTGGCGTGCTCGTTCATGATGGACTGCTGGGTGCCGTCGTCATCCTTGGCCGGCGTCCCGAGGTCGTTTTCCTCCTCGAGTTCGGCGATCGTTTTTGCTTTGGTTCCGTAATCCTTGTATTCATCGAAGACGCCGTAGATGTAATGGCCGCACTCGTGGGCCAGGACCGGTCCGGGGCTGTCGTCTTTCGTCCAGACGCCGTCGGCGAAGGTTTCATAGACATACATATTGATGTCGCCCTGCTTCTTCTTCCAAGCCGAGACGTTGGCCGCCGAGGTGCCGGCTGTTTGGCTGATATAGCGGACATTTGCCATATCCCAGTAACCTTTTTTCGGGAATACATAGACGTTTCTGATCCGGTGGAGCCCGTTGGTCATCCCGAAAACGGATCGGGCGTAGCTTTTGATGGCGGCCTCGAGTTCCGCCTTGGTCAGCCCCCGGGGGTCGGCTTCCGCCCCCGTGACCGTTGCCGGATCCCAGTCCAGGGACATGGTGATGTCCAACTCCTGAATGCCGGTTGTCTCATCCTTGTCCGAAATGCCGGCCAGGGGATGGATATTGGCGATGGCGGGGATGCGGGGAAAGGCGAGTTGCAGGACCAAAACACAAAGGACCGCTGCTTTCCAGATCTGTCGAGTCATGATTTCTGCCTTTCGGTATAGGAAGCTGAAGTGTTGACGCTCAGGGGGCTGCCGAGAGGATCGCTCACACTGCCCTTTGCGGAGACATCGCCCTTTGGCGTGAGAACATAATGGAGAATAATCTTGCCTGTCAATGGAATCTTGCCCTTTAAATAGCCCAATCCCCGCCGCCTTCCGCCAAGTCTGCTTCCAGCGGGGTCTTGCTGACCCTTGAGCACGTTCCGTGCCACTGTACAAACCATTTTATTTCAGTAACTTAAGAATAATATAAGGCCGGTTCCCGGCGGCAGTGGGCAGGGACTGCAAAAAAAGTGGGCAGTGTTCAGGAGGTGCTAATCGGCAAGAAAGCGAGGCTGGAATCGGGGTGACCCGCTACTGGCCGCTTCCCAGCCCGCTCGGGGGCATTGGACGAAATGTGCATCCCCACCCTGAGAATCTCGTTGACACACCGATCGATTCCCCCTATATTTTCGCCGCCGGAAGGGGGCGCTTTTTCCCCTTGGTCCTCCGGGGAGAGAATAACGAAAAGCCGCCCTCGCCGGTTGGCGCCGGTCCTCCCTGGGAGGAGCGGATGACGGAAGGGGATGTTCCGCTGGACAGGCTCCAGCGCCATGATGCGGACATCCGGTCTGCCTCCTGTTTGTTATTTTCGGGACGGCGATTTTCAGGGCTCCGCCGAGGAAGGGATGAAAGCCGATGCACCCAGCCGCTGATTCCATAGGGACCACGCCGCCGCCGGAAGGGGGCGCCGAACCGGACCGTCCTTCCCGGCCGCCTGCCGCGCCGCCGGAAGAGGAAACGGCGGACTTCGGCTATCGCCGGATTCCCGCCCGGGAAAAACCCGGCTTCGTCCTGGGACACTTCGATGCCATTGCCGGCAAGTACGATTTCATGAACACCCTGCTCAGCCTCGGGCTTCACCGCCGCTGGAAACGCCGGGCCGTGGAGGCCCTGAAACTGGCCCCGGGGGAGCGGGTCATCGACGTCTGCGGCGGAACGGGAGATCTGGCCCTCCTGGCCTCAAGGGCTCTGGGACCCAGGGGCTCCGTCGTCCTCTATGACTTCAGCCGGGCCATGATCGCCGCCGGGTCCGCCAAGCGCCGCTATTCCTCGCGCAGGGCGCCTATCCAGGCCGTTCAGGGGGATGCGGAACAGCTCGCCTTTCCCGAAGAGAGCTTCGATGCCGCCATGGTGGGCTTCGGGATCCGGAACCTGACCCATATGGATCAGGGGCTCACCGAGATGCACCGGGTTCTCAAACCCGGGGGCCGGCTGATGTGTCTGGAATTTTCCCTTCCTCTTTCCGACGCCTTTCGGCGCCTCTACGATTTCTATTCCTTCCGCCTCATGCCGCTCGCCGGCCTGCTCCTGGCCGGAAACCGCGCCGCCTACCTGCACCTTCCCGAATCGATCCGGAGGTTCCCTCCACCCGAAAAGGTGGCCGGCCTGCTTTCCCGGATCGGATTTGCCGGAGTGACCTACCGGCGGCTCATGAACGGGATCGTGGTGCTCTATGGGGGAGTGAAACGGTGAAACTCAACTGGGCGGAGCGTTGGGCGGTCAACAACCCGCTTCGCCCCCTCCAGCAGCGCCTCGAGATGGGCTGGTTCGAAAAAAGGGCCGGGCTCGGAACCGGTAAGGAATGCATCCTGGAAGTGGGCTGCGGAAGAGGGGCGGGCGCCCGCCTGATCCAAAGGGCCTTTGCCCCCCGGCATCTCCAGGCCATGGACCTGGATATGGACATGATCCTCCGGGCGAAGCGGTATCTCTCCCCCGAAGCGAGAAAAGGGATCGCGTTCTATGTGGGCGACGTCTCCCGGCTTCCCTACCGCGACGGGCAACTGGACGCCCTTTTCGGATTCGGAGTGCTGCACCATATTCCCGACTGGCAGGGGGGACTGGCCGAAATCGCCCGGGTGCTCAAGACCGGCGGAATCTATGCCTTCGAGGAACTCTACCCCTCCCTCTACCAGAATGTCCTGACCAGGCGAATCCTTCTCCACCCCGCCGAAAACCGGTTCCGCAGCGGCGATCTCCGGCAGGCCCTGGCCGCCGTCGGTCTGGAACTGCGCGATTCCATCGAGAACAGGAAAATCGCGATCCTCGGGGTTGCCGTGAAACGATAGGCCGCCCGTTTTTTGCAAGTCCTTTCAGGGCGCTACCGCTTCTCCAGCGGAAAGGTCAGGCTGGCCCCGAACCAGCCGATGACGCTCACCAGGGGGATGAGGGCCCCGAGCAAAAGGCCGTAGAGCAGCTTGCCCGAGGCGGAAGCCAGGATGGTCTCCGGGGCCAGGACTCTCCAGAGCACAGCGCCCAGGGATCCCGCGATCAGCAGGCAGGAGCCGCCGATCTTGATCCGTACCGCCCGCAGGGATTTGGCCTGATAGTTGACCCACCAGGAGAGAAAGCCGGTCAGGACGGCCGGCACCCAGAAGAGGATGCCCGCCGCCAGGCAGTGCAAGGCCGTGGCCTCGAAGCTCCTTTCGCCGGTGAGCCAAAAGAGGCTGAAAAAGAGCGCCGGCGCGATCGAAAAGACGATCGGAAAGTGAACCAACATGGGATGGGGGTGGCGACGGAGGATGGGAAACCGCGCCAGCAAATCTTCCAGCGGCTTCGGCAGGAGGCTCGGAGCTGCCTCTTGCCCCTTCAGTATCCCGATCTGGGGGTACCGTTCCAGGACATCCGGACCGTGGGGCGCTGCGGTAAGCTCGGCCGTCAGATCCCCTCCGGCCCGATGGCGGTTCATATGGATGCCGGCCTTCCAGAGCTTGCTGGCGCTCACATCGACCACCTTGCCCCCCTGGGCGATGTAGGCCGGTTTTCCCTCCTTGCCGTTGAACGGCGCCAGGGATTCGGGATCGAATTCTTTCATGATCTGCCCTCCTTGCAGGGATGCCCCTGTTCTCATGGTTGACGGTGATTTAAAAAACCCAGTCCAGAACCGTAAATGCGAGCACGGAGAGGGGATAGACGCTGGCCCGGTTGAAGAGGGGAAAGGCATCCTCCAACCTTCCGGTCCGGCAAAGATGATAGCACGGCATCAGGAGGAAATAAAATCCCGAAAAGAGCACGCCGATCCGATACCATGCGCCCGGAGGGGTCGGCAGGAAAGGGAGAAGGAGCCAACTGAACGTCAGGGTGAGCAGGAGCGCGACGGTCAGGATGGCGATGGCGCCCCGGGGGGCGAAGCGTACCGGAATCGTTTGACCGGCGATCCTCCGGTCGGCGCTCAGGTCGGTCAGGTCGTTGGGGACGTTCTGCCCCCCGATCTCCCAGAAGAAAAGCCAGAGGAACAGCAGGGCCAGAAAGGGCAGAGGCGGATCGGGGTTGACGGCGAAGGCGGCGGCGATGGGCCCCGACGTTTTGACCAGGCCGCTGATGATGCTCTTGAGCCAGGTGACCTTGAGAAGCGAGCAGTAAATCACTTCCAGCAGCGAGGCCAGCAGAAAAATGACGGGGCAGAGGGGGTTGAGGAGATAGCTTCCGACCAGGGCGACGCCGGACCAGGCCGCCGTCCAGACCACGGCTTCCCGGTGGCTGAGCAGCCCCGAGGCCAGCGGATGGCGAGCGAAAATGCGGTCCAGGTCCTGCTGGTCTTGCGGAGCGGCAGGGGATGCAAACACCGACCGGTCGCTCCGGCAATCGATGAGGTCATTGAGGGCGTATACGGCGCTGTAACCGGCATAGGCGGTGAGCAGCCCCAGGAGCAGGATCCAGGGGGGCGGAAAGGCGCCCAGGCACAACAGCGCCGCCAGCGAAGGGGCCGCCAGATCCAGGAGCAGGTGAGGGGTTCGGGAAAGGGCCAGAAAGAGGCTCAGCCGGGAAAGGCCCCTTCTTGCCCGCGTCCAGAGGGCATTAAAAAATGTTTGCGTCATTTCCATCGTCATCGTCTCTTGCCGAATCCCTGGGAGTGGATTCCGGACCTGCGCAGGTTCGTCCAAAATAGGGAATGCCGGGGGGGATGTCAATAGCCTTTATCGGCGTGGCCTTGTGGCGTTGCGTCTGCGGGGATGCTCTGCAACTTCCGCCGGCGCAGAATTGCGTACCGGGGCCTTGGGGGTAGCGAAAAGGAAATATTAGTTGAAAAAAACGCAAGATGTGCTAAGAAGACGCACGTTTTGCCGTTCTTCCCCGGCGGCTTTCCGGAGAAAGCCGGTTCATAAGGTCATTTGCATGAATCATCGTTTTCACTCAATCCGCAGCGTTTTGGGGGCGGCGATCCTGATCGCCGCCACGTCCCTGACAGCCTTCTGCGCCGAAGGAACGCCGGATGCGGGAACCGGCGGCCGGAAACTGACTCTGGCCGATGCGGTCCTCGTGGCCCTGACGAACAACGTCACGTTGCGCAGCGCCTATCTGGACCGTTATCTCCAGCGGATGGACCTGCAACTCGCCGAGAGAAACTACTACCTGCCCACGGATCCGAAGCTGACCCTGTCGTTGAACCGGTCGTCGGCTTATCAGGACAGCGATACGGGTTCCCTCCAGGATCTCAACGCCAATGGCGTCGTAGCGGCCACGCTGGCGCTCCCGACCGGGGGAAGCTTCACCTTCGCCTGGAACAACCATGCCGACCGGCCCGATACGGGGCAAAAGTTCGCCTATTCGTCGGACTGGGACGTGACCTTCAGGCAGCCGCTCCTCAAGGGCGGCGGCCTGGAGAATGCCGCCTACAGCGTCCGGATTGCCAGGATCACCGAGCAGAGGAATCTCCTGTCGCTGCGGGATACTCTGGCCGCGACGATCAAAACCACGATAACGGCTTTCCGGAACTTCAAAAACGCCGAGCGGCAGCTCGTCATCGCCGACATGGCGCTTGCGCGGTCCCGGGCGCTTTACGAGTACAACCGGGAGATGATCGCCGCCGGACGCCTGGCGGGGACGGAGATCGTCCAGGCCCAGGCCGACATTGCCAATCAGGAAGGAGCGGTCATTTCGGCGAAAAACAACCTGGATGCCGCCCGTCTCACCCTGCTCCAGGCCATGTATCTGGACAAGAAAACCGCCTTCCAGGCGGTGGATGAAGGCGAACAGGTGGTGCCTCCCCCTCCCCTGGAGGAGGCCATTGCCCTGGCCTTTCAGTACCGGACCGATTACCTGCGAACCCTTAAGGACCTGGAAACCAAGCAACTGGCGCTGGACAAGGCCCGGCGCAACCGGCTCTGGAGCCTGAACCTCACCGCCGGGACGACGGATAGCGCCATGGCGACAACCTTCGATTATTACGATGCCGCCCTGCGCCGATCCGTCAGCAGCGGTCCGGAGCGAAACTGGAACGCCGGCCTCACCCTGGAGATTCCCCTGGTCCCGCTAACCTCCGACATGCGGTCCTATCTGGGCGCCAAAACCGATCTCGAAAAGGCCAATCTGGCCTTTGAAAAACTCAAGACCGACATCGAAATCAATGTGCAAAGCGGGATCCGGAACGTCGATTCGAATTACCGGTCGCTGCTGAGCGCCAAACAGGCCCGGGAACTGGCCGAGCGGAAACTGGCCATCGAGCAGGAAAAACTGGGCGCGGGACGGACGACGAACTTTCAGCTCGTCAGCTTTCAGAGGGACGTTCAGACGGCCCAAAACGCCGAAGTGACGGCCATGACCTCCTATCTGAATTCCCTGACCGATCTGGACGAGACCCTGGGCACGACCCTTGCGACCTGGAAAATCGAGGTCAAGGCCGAAGACGATCGGTTCCAGCCGTCCGGAGAGGGAAAGAGGGCCATTTTATCGAATCCGGGAGACCCCAAAAATGTCCAATGACGTGATATTCCGGAATGTTCTGGAAAGCCTCAGCAACGGCGTGATGACCATCGGTTTCGATGGCCGGATCCTGACCTTCAATGCCGCGGCGGAAGCCATCCTGGGAATGAAGGCCGACGAGGTCCTACAGAAGTCCTTTGCCGAAGTCTTTCTGCCCCGGGAAGGCAACGACCCCTTCAACCAGACCATCCTGAACGCCATTTACGAGGCCGACACGATCCAGAACAAGATCGTGCCCTGGCAAAGAAGCGGCGATACGGTTCTGACCCTGGAAGTGACGACTTCCTTCCTTGCCACCGACGAGAACGGGGCGAAAAAGAACGCCGCCGTGATCGCCGTGTTCAGTGACATCAGTGAAATAGACCGGCTCCGGGAGTCGGAGAAGCGGCTTTCCGAGGAGCTGAAGGAAAATCACCGGGCGCTCCAGAAATCCTATCTGGAGATGGAGGAGACCAACGGCAGCCTCCAGGCCGCCCTGCGCAAGGTCCAGATGATCCGCGTCGTGGCGACGGTTTTTGTGATCCTCCTGTTTGTCGGCATCGGACTGTTCACCTGGAAACAGACCGGCCATTTTTCCCGGACCACGGCCACCGCAGCGGCGCCCGGCGGCGCCGCCGAACGGGTCTATACCGTCACCCCTCAGCCCCTGACCGACAGCATCAGCATGAAAGGGACGCTCAAACCGATCCAGGTCGTCAATGTCACCAGTCCCTTCGGCGGCATGGTCAAGGAAAAATATTTCGAGTACGGTCAGGCCGTCACCAAGGGCCAGCTCCTGTTGAAACTGGACCGGGCCGAAACGGAGATGAAGTACCGGGAGGCCAGGACCGCCTTTATCGAAGCGCAGGAAAAGCTCCGGGAGGTGGAACACTGGAGCGACAGCAACGAAATGGCCAAGGCCCAGCAGAGCGTGACCCGCTCCAAGCTGACCCTCGACGGTCACAACAAGACCTTTGAGGAGACGGAAAGGCTCTTCAAAAAGGAGATCGTTCCGGCCACGGAGTACAACAATGCCAAGCAGCAGTTCACGACCGCCAAGATGGATTATGATTCGGCCCTCCGGGAGCTGCAGATCGTCAAGGAAAAGGGCGAGGGGCAGAACCGGGACATCGCCAAGCTGAAACTGGAAAACGCCCGTCAGAAGATGCAGGACCTGGAAAGCCAGCTTCGCCTTTCCGACATCTACGCCCCTGTTTCGGGGACCATCCTGCTACCCGATTTGGCCGGCGGCGACAAGGACAAGAAGGCGAAGAACGCCGAACGGGGCGTCAGCTTCTCCCAGGGGGATATCCTGCTGGCCATCGGCAATACCGAGGGGCTGGCCATGTCGGCGGAAGTCGACGAGATGGAGGTTCTGAAGATCAAGAAAGACCAGGAGGTGCGGATCACCGTCGATGCCTTCGGAGAAACCGTCAAGGGAAAAGTGGCCTATATCTCTTCCCAGGCCGTCAAATCCGACGGCGGGAAAAAGACGGCGAGCTTCGAAGTGACGGTCACCATGGAGAACCTGCCCGCCTCGTTGAGCGACAAACTCCGTTTGGGGATGTCGGCCAACATGGAGATCATGATCCTGAACAAGCCCAACGTGATCCTGCTGCCCCTCCAGGCCGTGGCCGTTTCCGGCAACGACCGTTTCGTGAACCTCCGGGACAAGGGCGCCGCAACGGCGAAAAAAGTGAAGGTGGAAACGGGGATCACGACCCTCGACAGCGTGGAAATTACGAGCGGACTCAAAGCCGGAGACGAGGTGACCTATTAAGTGAAACCCCTGATGCTGGAAATTTGCGATATCCGCAAGTCCTACCGTGTCGGCCCTACGGAGTTGAAGGTCCTCAAGGGGATCAATCTCACCGTCGAGCAGGGGGAGCTTCTGGCGATCATCGGGCCCTCGGGAAGCGGGAAATCGACGCTGATGCACATGCTGGGGCTCCTGGAAAAGCCGGACACGGGGACCTACCATATCGACGGCACCAAGGTCCTCTATGACGACGATCGCAGCCTTTCCAGCCTCCGAAACCGCAAGATCGGCTTCGTCTTCCAGCAATACCATCTTTTGCCCAAGCTGACGGCCCTGGAAAACGTCGCGGTTCCCTTAACCTATCGGGGGATGAAGGATACGGAAGTCAAAAAGAAATGTCTGGAATATCTGAGCAAGGTGGACATGCAGGAGCGCATCCACCATCGGCCCAACGAGATGTCGGGAGGCCAGCAGCAGCGCGTCGCCATTGCCCGCGCCCTGGTCGGCTCCCCGGCGATTATCCTGGCCGATGAACCGACGGGCGCCCTGGATACCAAAACGGGCGAGGAAATTATGGCCCTCTTTCAGCGGTTGAACCGGGAGGACGGCATCACCACGGTGATGATTACCCACAACCCGGCCCTGGCCGAGCAGTGCAGACGGTCACTGAAAATAATCGACGGGATGATCTATCCGGCATGAACCTCTTCCAAGTCAATTTTCGCGAGGCCTTCAGGAGCCTCTGGGGAGCCCGGCAGCGGAGCCTGCTGGCCCTGATCGGGATCGTGATCGGCATCGGTTCGGTCATCGGCATGGTGTCGATCGGCGCCATCGTCCAGCAGCAGGCGATCCGCCAGTTCAAGGACATGGGAATCGACATCATCACCATTCGTAAAGGGATGAGCGAAGGCAAACAGATCGAGTTCAATATGGACATTCTGCTGCGTCTGCCCGAGACGAACCCGAGTATCCTCGCCGTGGCTCCCTACCTGAACAGCGGCACCGAGCTGGTCCTTGGGCGGCAGAAGATTTTCATGGAGCAGATGGGGGTCACCGCGTCCTTCTTCGATCTGAACAAACTGAAGGTCCTTCAGGGGCGGGCCATCTCGGAACTCGATCAAAACCGCTACTTCTGCGTCGTCGGGGCCGAACTGGCGGCTTTTCTCGGAAATTCCCGGGGCCCTAACCTGTTGGGCAGCCAGATCACCTCCGAAGGCCGGGCCTACACCATCGTCGGCATCTTGGACAAGACGGCTGAAGGAGGCCTTCGCCCCTACGGGATCAACCGGGCCATGCTCATTCCCGTCTCCACGGCATTCCGGAATTTCCGGAATGCCGAGATCCAGACCGTCATGGCCAAGGTATCCCCCCAGGTCGCCTTCCAGAAGATCAAAGCGGACCTTCAGGAGTATTTTCGGAAGAAGTCCGGCGGAATGCAGGTGGAAGTCGTATCGGCGGAAGAGTTGATCGAAAGCATGAAGAAGCAGATGCAGATGTTTTCCCTGCTTCTGGGGGCCATCGGCAGCATCTCTCTCATCGTCGGCGGGATCGGCGTGATGAACGTCATGCTCATTTCCGTTTCCGAAAGACGCAGCGAAATCGGTCTGCGCCGGGCTTTAGGCGCCCAGCAGAGCGACATTCAAAGCCAGTTTCTCATCGAGTCGGTGCTGCTGTGTCTCGTCGGCGGGATGATCGGCATCCTCCTGGGGATCGGCACCTCCTACCTCTTCGCCTATTTTTCCAAGTGGGAGTTCATCATGTCCTACTGGGCCGTTGGCCTGGGGGTCGGCGTTTCGACGATCGTCGGCGTCTTCTGCGGTTTTTATCCGGCCCGCACCGCCTCCCGGCTGGACCCCATCAAGGCCTTGAGATCCTAAAAAAGATACCGTCTTTTCGTGCATCGGCAGGCGGAGAAGCCGAGCAAGGAAAGATCAGCGGCCGTCGAGGCCGTAACGGGCCAGCTTCTTGCGCAGTCCTTCGCGGCTCATTCCCAAAAGCCTTGCCGCTTCGGACTTGTTGCCTTTCACGTTCTGAAGGGTCTTTTCGATGAGTTGCCGTTCCGCATCCTTCACGGAAACCTTCTCCTGCGGCGTCTCCCCGGCCGAGCCCTCATGCAGTCCCTCCGAGAGATCGGCAGGGCAGATGGTTTCTTCCATCGCCAGGGCCACGGCGCGTTCCATCTCGTTTTCCAGTTCCCGGATATTGCCCGGCCAGCGGTAATTCTCCAGGAGGCGCAGCGCCTCGGGGGAAAGTCGCATAGGCGGGCAGCCGAGTTTCTTCACCGACTGATCGAGGAAGAACTTGGCGAGGATGGCGATGTCGCCCTTTCTCTCCCGCAAGGGAGGAACCTGGAGATGGATCACGTTGAGGCGATAGAAGAGGTCTTCCCGGAAGGTCCCCTTGCGCACCGCCTCCTTGAGGTCCCGGTTCGTGGCGGCGACGATCCGGATGTCCACGGGCGTCGATTTCCTTCCCCCCACCTTGTCGATGAGCCGATCCTCGATGACCCGGAGGATCTTGGCCTGGCTGGAAAGGGGCATGTCGCCGATTTCGTCGAAAAAGAGGGTTCCGCCGTTGGCCTGCTCGATCTTGCCGATCCGCATCATGACGCCGGTGGCTACCCCTTTTTCAATGCCGAAGATTTCGCTTTCGAAGATCGTTTCCGGGATGGCCGAGCAGTTCAGGGCCACAAAGGGCTTTTCGCTGCGGCCGCTGTTGTAATGGACGGTTTTGGCAATGAGTTCCTTGCCGGTTCCCGTCTCGCCGGTGATCAGGATGTTGACGGGCGTATCGGCCACCTTTTCGACTTTACGGATCAACTCGCTGATCTGGGGGCTCTTGCCGATGATCCGGATGGGGGAAAAATGGTTCCGCAGGGTCTGCTTGAGCCGGATGTTCTCGTGGGCGAGCCGCTCCTTGGCGCGGGCCAGATCTGCCTCGGCCAGCTTGAGCTTCTCGATGGTCCCTTCCAGGCCGTATTCCCGCGATTCCACCTGAACCATCATCATCCCGAAGGATTCGGCCAGTTGGGATACCAGCGGGGGATAGGTGCCTTCCTTGGTCAGTTCGAAGAGCTCCTGTGCATGGCCGTATTTTCCCGCTGAGATCTCTCGGCAGAGCTGAATCAGGGAAAGCAGCAATTGATCCGTCCGATCCGATTTCGTCTTCAAGGCTTCCTCCGCTCCGGTGGTTTACGTCCCGTTACCAGGTCCTCTGGTCGCCGGCCAAGAGCCGCAACGGGTGCGCAGCGCTGGAGCCGGGTAGGTGCAGACAGGCGCAACTATAGGGATTTGACCGATGGGTGTCAAGCAAAAGGAGTGGTTGGGCGTTATTCTTCCGACCGGATGCGGGTGCGGAGGGTCTTTTTTTCGGAAATGAGATGCTTCGTCTCCAGGATCTTTTCCTGGGCGCGGCGGGTGCGACGCCGTTTCTGGCGGCGGATCTTCTCGACCCGCATCTTTTCCGCGGCGACAATCCCCGTTTGGAGTCTTTCGATCCGGTCGAGGAGCAGACGGCGGGCTAAAAACCGGTTGAGCGTCTGGGAGCGTTCCTGCTGGCATTTGACCGAAAGTCCCGTGGGCAGATGGACGAGATGAACGCAGGAAGAAGTTTTGTTGACTTTTTGTCCGCCGGGCCCGGAGGAACGGACGAAGGTCTCGCGGAAGTCCTCTTCCCGGACGCCGAGGCGTTCCATCCTTTTTCGGAGCGCCGTTTCTTTTTCCTGAGAAATGATCATCTCTTGCAGGACCGAAGGGGCGTTGGACGGGACCGCTCGGAGCCCTTAGAGGGAATAGATCTCATCGCCGATCAGGTGAATCCAGTTCTGCTGGAGGATCTCCCTGGCCCGGTCGATTTGGTCCACGCCGAGGATCACGATCGTTTCCTCGCCGATGCGGTTGATCGTCGTATAGATATAAAGGAGGTTGATCTCGGCCTTGGACAGAGGTTTCAGGATCGCGTTCATGCCGCCGGGATGAAGCGGCACCTCGGCGGCGAGCACCGGCGTGAGTTCGTAATTGAATCCGAAACTCTCCAGGATCGTCGCCGCCCTTTCCGGATCGTTGACCACCATTCGTACGGTGCTGGTTTCCGCCGTGCTGGCCGACAGAAGCGCCTTGGCCGTGATGTCTTCCTTGTCGAGGATGCCCGTGAGTCTGGCCAGGGTGCCCGGGACGTTGCCCAGCAGGACGGAGATTTGCTTGACTGACATGTTAGATCGACGCCTCCGTGAATTCATAACCGGCCGCAAAGGCCTTGTGGTTGAGTTCGATAATCGCCTTCTTTTTGCTTCCCATGACCTCTTGCATGCTGTTCAGATAGACGTCGGGCGGAATGAGGCCGGTTTTCTTCAGAAAGACGCCCATCATGACCGTGTTCGCCGCCCGGGAGTTTCCCAATGCTCCGGCCATATCCGACGAAGGGATCTTGATGATCTGCACATCGTGCCGCGTCGATTCGACGGCAATGATCGACGAGTTCAGGAAAAGCGAGCCGCCCGAGGCGACGCGGTTCTGAAAGGAGGAGAGCGAGGGGGTGTTCAGGACGATCAGGTTGTCCGGTTCCGAGGCGATGGGCGAGGCGATGTCGTCGTCCGATACGGCGACGGTACAGTTGGCCGTCCCTCCCCGCATTTCCGCCCCGTAGGCCGGAAGATAGGTCACATTGTAGCCGGCGCTCATCGCCCCGTGGGCCAGGGTATAACCCATCATCAGCACCCCTTGACCGCCGAAGCCGGCGAAAATGGTCTTGACTATCATGGCGCTTATTCCCCCTTCTTTGATTCGGTGGCCGGGAGGTCCTTCAGGACGCCGAGGGGGAAGGATTTGCTCATCACCTCGTCGATCCACCGGCAGGAATCGATCGACGTCATCTTCCAGTTCGTCGGGCAGGCGGAAAGGATCTCGACCATGGAGAAGCCTTTGCCGTCGATCTGATACTGGAATGCCTTGCGGATCGATTTTTTGGTCTTGAGGATGGCCGCCGGCGAATTGACCGCGCAGCGCTCGATGTAGGTCGTTCCCGGAAGCTGGGAAAAAAGTTCCGAGACCCGGACGGGATGACCGTCCAGGAGCGGCGTTCGCCCTGCCGGGGAGGTGGTCGTCTTTTGGCCCAGCAGGGAGGTCGGCGCCATCTGGCCGCCGGTCATGCCGTAAACGGCGTTGTTGATGAAGATGACGGTGATGTTTTCTCCCCGGTTGGCGGCGTGAAAACTCTCGGCGATTCCGATGGCGGCGAGGTCCCCGTCTCCCTGATAGGAGAAAACGACCCGATCGGGAAGCGCCCGCTTGACTCCCGTGGCCGTGGCCGGGCCGCGGCCATGCTGGGCCTCGATCATGTCGATATCGAAATAGTTGTAGGCCAGAACGGCGCACCCGGCCGGCGGGACGCCGATCGTGATGCCCCGGATGTCCAATTCATCGATCACCTCGCAGATCAGCCGATGGGCAATGCTGTGTCCGCATCCGGCACAGTAGTGAAAGATGTTCTTCTTCATGCTCTTGGGTCTGCTGAAAACCTTCTTCATTTTTTCCGTCCTTATCGCTTTCCGTCGCCGTTGTGGCTCTACGCCGGTTGCGGGCCGCGGTTAGTAGTTTTCGGTGATCCCCTGTTTGCGATCGTACTGGCGCATGACCACATTGGACAACTCGGCCGGGGTCGATACGATTCCGCCGGGCCGGCCGTGAAAACCGATTCGGGCGCAGCCCTGGATGGCGAGGCGCACATCCTCCAGCATCTGGCCGGTGCTCAGTTCGAAGACCAGGAAGTTTTCCACCCGCTGGGCCAGTTCCCGCAGTTCGTTCGTCGGAAAGGGCCACAGGGTGATGGGCCTAAACAGGCCGACCTTCAGCCCCGCTTCCCTCAGCCGCTTGATGGCCCCTTTGGCAATCCGGGCGCCCGTTCCATAGGCGACCAGGATCAGCTCCGCATCTTCGGTTCGGAATTGCTCGCAACGCGTCTCGTTCCGGGCAATGACCTGATATTTGCGGTCCAGCGTCCAGTTGTGTTCCTCCATCTCCAGGGCATCGAGGATCAGACCGCGGATGAACTTGCTCTTGCCGGCGCCGGCCCCCCTCAGCATGAGGCTTTCCGGATAGACGCGCGGTTTGGGCTCCTTGAAGACCACCGGCTCCATCATCTGCCCCATCATCCCGTCGGCCAGGATCATGACCGGCGACCGGTAACGGTCGGCCAGATCGAAGGCGTCCATGGTCAAGTCGGCCAGTTCCTGGGAGGTGTCCGGCCCCAGGACGATCACCCGGTAGTCCCCATGGCCGCCGCCCCGGGTGGCCTGAAAGTAGTCCCCCTGTGAGGGGGCGATGTTTCCCAGGCCGGGTCCGCCCCGCATCATATTGACGATGACGGCCGGAAGCTGGCAGGCCGCCAGGGAGGAGATGCCCTCCTGCTTGAGGGAGATTCCGGGACTGGACGAGGAGGTCATGGACCTGGTGCCGGTGGCGCTGGCCCCGATCACCATGTGGATGGCCGCGACCTCGCTTTCCGACTGGACGAAAACGCCGCCTTCCACCTGACGCAGCCGTTCGGACATATACTCCGGGATCTCGTTCTGCGGCGTGATGGGATAGCCGGCATAGAAACGGCAGCCCGCCCGGACCGCAGCCTCTGCGATCACCTTGTTGCCCTGCATCAATACTTTAGTCACGGTAAACCTCGATAGCGATATCGGGACAGGTGGTGGCGCATAGGGCGCAGCCCGTGCACTTTCCTGCCTCGTCCTGGAAACAGACGGGACGGTATCCGCGGGAATTGTACTCTCCGGAAGGGGAGATCAGCCCCTGCTTGCAGGCCTGAATGCAGAGGTGGCATTCCTTGCAGATTTCCTTGTCGATGGTGATATATCCCTTCAATGGTGTTTTCTCCTTAACACAGCGAATTGATTAGCGATCTTGAAAAACACGCCCTTCGCTGGCGCTTGCCTGCGCCGGTTGCAAAAACGGCCGTTCCCGGGCCGAAGGGGCTTTTTTTACGCATATCTTTTAGAAAGTCAAGGTGAAATTGAAACCCGATCAGAGCCTTGCGATCTGAAAGCCTTCCAGTTTGATGGAGATGGAGCGCTGGAGAAGCTCGACGGCAATGACGAAGAGTTCCTTCTCGTAATCGGTCTTGAGGACCATTCCCTCGACGCCTTTGAAGGGGCCGTCGATGATCCGGGCCGGTTCGCCGACTTTCGGATACTGGAACTGCTGCACCTCCACCTTCGAATGGATGATCCGCTGAATGGCGTCGATCCGGTGGTCGGGGATCGGGATCGGTTCGGCGCCGGGGGATTTTCCCAAGATGTGCACGACGCCGAAGGTCTTCAGAACGTCCACTTTGATGCTGTTGTCCAGCGCGGCGAGTTCGACGAAGAGATAACCGGGAAACATGGGGATGAGGATCTTCTTGCGGCGGTCTTTCCGCTTGCTCCAAACCTCCATCTTGGGTAGAAAGGCATGGTAAGCCTTCTGCGTCAGGCCGAGTTGGACCCGGTCTTCGTGACGGCTGCGCGTATGGACGGCGTACCAGGACATAAAGTTCCTTTGCTTCGGGAATGAGGCGGCGCGCATCTTCCGCTGGCGTTTCGCCTCTGGCGCAGGATTTATAACATCGGGTCGAATTTATCAATGGGTAATTGGCAATGAGATACAGAATCAATGGCATTGCGCTGGCGCTGGGAGAGGGGGAAGCCCTCCTGCCCCTGCGGGTGGCTTCACTGCTCGGTCTGCCGAAAGGAGCGGCGACGGACCTACAGGTGATGAGAAGGTCGCTCGATGCCCGGCGCGCCCGTCCGCCCCGCTTTATCTACCAGGTGAGCATCGGGCTTCCGGACGGCATCCCCTTTGTCGTGAATGCATCGACAGGAGTGACGGTCACAGAGGAACCCCGCCAGGAAGAAGAGGCAAGTCCAGGGCCTTTGCGAACCGGTGCCGCACCGCCGGCAGAGCGGCCGGTCGTCGTCGGCTGCGGACCGGCGGGACTGTTTGCCGCCCTGACCCTGGCCCTGAAGGGAATGCCTCCGCTCCTGCTGGAACGGGGGAAAAAGGTGTCCGAACGGATTGTCGATGTCCAGACCTTTTGGGAAAAGGGGCGCCTGAATCCCGAAAGCCACGTCCATTTCGGAGAAGGCGGAGCGGGGACCTTTTCGGACGGCAAGCTGACCAGCCGGGTCAAGAATCCCTACACGGCCTGGGTCAAAAGGGTCATGGCCGACATGGGGGCGCCTGCGGAAATCATGGTGGAAGCCCATGCCCATATCGGCACCGACCGTTTGCGGGCCGTCGTGGTGAACCTGCGCAACCGGCTGATCGAGCTGGGCGGCGAGGTCCGCTTCGAGGCGAAGATGACCGATCTTTGCGTCCGGGACGGGAGAGTCGCGGCCGTCGTCGTCAACGGCGCCGAGGAGATCCGGACCTCCCACCTGGCGCTGGCGATCGGTCAGTCAGCCGACGACACTTACCGTCAATTGGCCGCAAGCGGGGTGGCGCTGGCCGCCAAGCCCTTTGCCGTGGGCCTGCGCGTCGAGCATCCCCAGGAGGCGATCAACCGCATCCAGTACGGGCAGTGGGCCGGCCATCGGGATCTGCCGCCGGCAGACTATTTTTTGACCGCCAAGGCCGCCCAGGACCGCTCCGTTTATTCCTTCTGCATGTGTCCGGGCGGGCAGGTCATCGGGTGCAGCGCCGAGGCGGGGGGCGTCGTCACCAACGGGATGAGTTGTTTCCGCAGGGACAGCCCCTATGCCAACAGCGCCCTGGTCGTCAATGTCCGGGCGGAGGATCTGGCGGAGGGCGGTCCCTTGGCGGGTCTTGACTTCCGGAGGCGGATCGAAGCGCGGGCCTTTGCCGCCGGGGGCGGCGACTATTTTGCCCCGGCGCAGCGGCTGACCGATTTTCTGACCGGCCGGACGGGGGCGTCCCTCGGGAGATGCAGTTTTCTGCCCGGCGTCCGGGAGACGGACTTGCGGGAGGTGCTGCCCTCCTTTATAGGCGTCGCTCTGCAAGAGGGGGTGAAGGCTTTCGGGCGGAAGATGCCCGGTTTTGTCACCGACGAGGCGCTGTTGATCGGCGTGGAAACCCGGACCTCGTCGCCGGTCCGCATTCTCCGGGACGAGGAGGGCCAGAACCCGGCCGTCGGGGGTCTCTTCCCCTGCGGCGAAGGGGCGGGCTACGCCGGGGGGATCATCAGTTCCGCTCTGGACGGCATCCGGGCGGCGGAGCGGCTGGCAGAAGCTTTCAGCCCCGCCGGGCATCGAGGATCAAATCGTCGCCCCGGCGAATGATGCGCTGAAAAGGGAAGGGAAGGGCGGCATCCATGCGCCGGATTCCCAGATCGCCGACGGCGTTGATCCCTGCTCCCACGATCTTGGGGGCGAGAACGACGATCAGGCGATCGACGAGGTTTTCCTTCAAAAACGACGTGGCGACCGCTGCGCCTCCCTCGACGAGGAGCGAGGAGATTTCCCTCTTTCCCAGAAGGGCGAGCAATTCCGGAAGGTCGATGCGGTCCGCGCCCTTCCTGCCGATTTCCAATACCTCGATCCCCCGGGCCTCGAAAAGAAGACGTTTTTCCTTTTCCACGCCGCAGGCGGCCGCGACGATCGTCCGGGCCTTCGGGTTGGGGGCAAAGATCCGCGCCTCGGGCGAGGTCCGCAGATGGGAGTCGAGGACGATCCGGAGGGGATTCTTGCCCCGAACGAGCCGGCAGGTCAGCTCGGGGTCGTCGGCAAGGACGGTCTGCGCCCCGACCAGGATCGCATCGTGGACCCGCCGCAGGCCGTGGGCAAATTTCAGGGACGCGGGCGAGCTGACCCAACGCGAATGGCCGGTGGTCGTGGCGATCCGTCCGTCCAGGGTCTGGGCGAACTTTAAGGTCACGAAGGGAAGGCCGGTGCGGATGTACTTGAAGAAGACCTCGTTGAGCGTCAGGCATTCCTTTTCGAGCACGCCGGTCCGCGTTTCGATCCCCTGATTGCGGAGCGCGGCAATCCCTCTGCCGGCAACCAGGGGGTTGGGATCGGTGGTTCCGATCACCACCCGGCTCGGCCGACAGGCAAGGAGGGCCTCGACGCAAGGGGGGGTCCGGCCGTGATGACTACAGGGTTCGAGGGTGACGTAGAAGGTCGCCTCGGCGAGCGATTCCGTGGCGCTGGCGATGGCGTTGATCTCGGCGTGGTTTTCTCCGCAGCGGTGGTGATAGCCTTCGCCGATGATCCGTCCGTTTCTTGCGATCACGGCGCCGACCATGGGGTTGGGGCTGACGTGTCCTTCCCCTTTCCGGGCCAATCGAAGCGCCCGGCGCATGAAATACTCATCGGTTAAAAGGTTCTTCGTCTCGCCGATCATGATCCGCTCTCCTGCACCTTTACATGGTGGTCGCCCTGCGACCGGTCCCTTATGTAGCCCACAGAGGCCAGGAAGTAAACGGTTTTTTCTTTATCGAAAGGGCGGCGGCTCCGGCGGCGATGAACGGCCCGACGGGGTTTTCCTGTTGTGGCCTTTGGGATAAATGTGCTATGAATGCCCCGCCGGTCGCCGGCCGAAAGGAGAAAAGCTATGAAGGGCGTTGTCTTAGCAGGAGGTCTGGGGTCGCGGATGTACCCCCTGACCAAGGTGACCAACAAGCATCTGCTGCCGATCTACAACCAACCGATGATCTATTATCCCATCCAGACCCTGGTGAATGCCGGGATCGACGAGATCCTGATCGTGACCGGCGGAAACAGCGCCGGCGATTTTCTCCGCCTCTTGGGAAACGGAAAGGAATTCGGCCTGCGGCATATCAACTATACCTATCAGGAGGGCGAAGGAGGGATTGCCGCCGCCCTGAGCCTGGCCGAGTATTTTGCGGACGGGGACAAGATCGTCGTCATCCTCGGCGACAATATCATCGAAGGGAATATCCGCGGGGCCGTCGATGCCTTCCGGGCCCAGAAAGACGGGGCCCGCATCCTTTTAAAGGAAGTGGCCGATCCCCAGCGTTTCGGCGTTCCAGCGTTCGAAGGGAAAAAGATTGTCCGGATCGACGAGAAGCCGTCCGCTCCTGCGTCCGACTATGCGGTGATCGGGATCTACATGTACGATCACCGGGTCTTCGATTTCATCAAGACCCTGAAGCCTTCGGAACGGGGGGAACTGGAGATCACCGACGTGAACAACTTCTACATCCGGGAAGGGAAGATCTCCTGGGATCTCCTGGAGGGGTGGTGGACCGACGCGGGGACCTTCGATTCCCTCCAGTATGCCGGAAACATGGTGGCCAAGACCGGGGCCAATAAGCTCTGAACAGGTCCCAAAGGGGGAGACGAAGCTATGATCGACGGCGTTTTAAGCAAAAAACTCAAGGTGATCTCCGACGAACGGGGGCGGCTGATGGAGATCCTCCGGAACGATGACGAAATGTTCCTTAAGTTCGGCCAGGTCTACATGACGACGGCCTATCCGGGGGTGGTCAAGGGGTGGCATTACCACAAAAAACAGTCCGACAACATGGCGGTGGTGGCGGGGATGATGAAGATCGTCCTTTACGACGACCGGGAAGGTTCTCCGACCCGCGGCGAGGTCAATGAGTTTTTCGCCGGCCCTCACAACCCGATCCTCGTCCATATACCGCCGCTGGTCTTTCACGGCTTCAAGTGCGTCTCCACCGAAGAGGCGATCGTCGTGAACACCCCGACCGATGCCTACGACTACCGGGAACCGGACGAGTTCCGGGTCCATCCCCACGAAAACACGATTCCCTACGACTGGGAACGCAAGGACGGCTGAGAAACTGCGGTCCTTGCAGGGAGGCGAAGCGGCATGGATTCGACGGTCTGGCTGGCGCTGATCTTCACCCTGGCGGGCGCCGCGGTGGGGAGCTTTCTCAATGTCTGCATCTACCGAATCCCCGAGGGAGGCTCCATCGTTTCTCCGCCCTCCCGGTGTCCCCATTGCGGCCATCCGATCCGGGTTCGCGACAACATCCCCGTTATCAGTTGGCTCCTGCTGGGCGCAAAATGCCGGGACTGCCGCGCAGGGATTTCCTTTCGTTATCCCCTCGTCGAGATCGCGACGGCGGCGGCGGCCTGGCTGCTCTTTCTGCGCTACGGCCTTACGCCCGCCTATCCCGTGGTGTTTCTTTTTGTCTGCACGCTGATCGTCATCACCGGCATCGATCTGGATCATCAAATCATCCCCCATGTTCTTACCCTGAGCGGGATTCCCCTTTTCGCGGTTCTTTCCGTCTGGTTTATGGAGATTGCGCCTCTGGACGCCTTTCTCGGCATCATGATCGGAGCCGGCGTCCTGTACTTTGTGGCCGTTTATTACGAGGCCCTGACGGGCCGGGAAGGGATGGGAGGCGGAGACGTCAATCTCCTGGCCATGCTGGGGGGCTTTCTGGGCTGGAAGGCCATCCCCTTTATCCTCCTGGCCAGTTCCTTCATCGGCGCGGTCGTGGGGCTTCTGATCGTCTTGGCCAGGGGAAAGGACATGCGGTACGCGGTTCCCTTCGGCCCCTTTCTCTGCGGCGCGGCGGCGCTGTATCTCTTCTGCGGCGAGGCCCTGATCGGCTGGCTGCCGTTCTAGTGAGCCTCCCGTGTCTCCTGCCGCTTTGAATGTGAATAAAATCACTCAGTTTCTGTGAACCGGATCACTTGCCGGCTTGGAGTCGGTATTGACAATAAGCATTTTTGCCCCTATTGTGCAGCCAAGAGATTCTTTCTTTTTGAAACAGTTCATGAAAATGGGTTTACGAGGGTAGATGCGGAGGCGACCGCATGGGAAACGGGGATGAGAAAGTGGGTATGAAAACACGACGCCTGACAGAGGGGTTTTCGCTGGTCGAACTGCTCATCGCCATGGCCTTGATCGCCATCGTGTCGGCCTTTGCCGTTCCCGCCTTTCAGCGTTATGCAGACAACGACAACCTGAAGACCGCGGCCCGGGAGATCACCGGTGATTTTTTTAATACCCGCCAGCGGGCAGTCAATGAAAACACTGATGACTACCGTCTGGTATTCGATGATGGAGGTAACAGTTATTCGCTGACGAAATCGGGGGCGACGCTCTGGACCAAATCGTTGGCTGACTTTGGCAGCGGTGTTCATCTGGAAACCGGCAGCGCTGCTTTTGGAAGCGGTACGGCTGCCAGTTTTCATAGACGGGGAACCCTATCGCAAGCAGGCAGTCTGACCTTGAAAAACAGTCGGGGTTCGAAAGCGGAGATAACGGCAAACCTGACAGGAAGGGCCTATGTCAAGTTCACTATGCAATGACCGAGGGATTACCTTGGTCGAATCGGTGGTCGCGATCATGATCGTCTCCATCGGGTTGATGGGACTGCTCTCGATGCAGCCCAACGCCTTGAAGACGACCTCAAAGACCGATCATCTCGGCAGGGCGGCGATGAT
This sequence comes from Deltaproteobacteria bacterium, assembly GCA_021817825.1. GTDB lineage: Bacteria > Desulfobacterota > Syntrophia > Syntrophales > UBA5619 > JAKAFS01. The sequence continues at coordinate 43,979 of JAKAFS010000013.1, forward strand.
TCTCGGCGAGGAACTGGCCAACAAGGAGCTGGAACTGATGAATCCTTGCAATTCCATCACCACGGGCACAGCCGCACCCCGGGTCGTCAATACCAGTGGTCAGGCAACGGCAACCGAGGGCGACCTGCCCATGACCGTCACAACGACCACCACCCTCGTTGCCACCAATGTCTGGCGGGTGACCGTGCAGGTGAGTTGGCCACCCCTCAATGCAACGGGGATCAAGGAGAGCATCGTCGTGACCCGTCAGGCAAACTTTCGTTTCGGATGTACATGATGAAGAAGCAAGCAGGCTTTACCCTTGTTGAGGTGCTGGTGGCGATCGTCGTCGGGATGATCATCATCGGTGTAATCTATGCAGGCGTCATCGCCAGCCAGCGCTTTACCGTCGGTGTCGACCGGAAGGTGGTCGCCTATCAGGATGCCCGCGCCGTCCTCGACCTGATGGCGCTGGAGATCCAGATGGCCTCGTTCAATCCGAACTACACGACCGATCTTTGGAGAGATCCTTCAAATTGTACAAGTCAATCGGGAAACCAGACCTACAAGGGAATCCAGGCAGCGACCGGTTCTGTACTCAGCATCGAGGCGGACATCGATGAAAAAAACGGGGTGTTGAAAGTCTCTCCTGCCACGGATCCACCCACAAATCCTAATGAGATCATTACCTATAAATTTGATGCAGACAAGCAGTATATTACGCGTAATACCGGCTGCGGCGGTGATCAAGCCTTTTTAGGCGATGCCCCTGCGAGCGGAAATCCCCGCGGCGTTCGGGTGATCAATACGGCGGCAGTTCCCGTTTTTAGATATTTCAATGCTCAGGGGGGGGAGATCACGACCGCGGCGGGGATTCCGGACATCGCCCGAATCGACATCACCCTTTGGGTGGAGACCGAGGATGTCGATCCCAGTACCGGACAACGGCGGAAGATGGTCTATTCAACAAGTGTAATTCCGAGGAACCATGTTATCAATGTCAATCCAGGTAGTTAGCGTGAAAAAGCGAAATTTTTGCCTGAATGGCAAGCGGGGAGGCTTTGCCCTGGTCACGGCGCTCTTGGCGATCATGATCCTTTTGGCGCTGGGCATCTGGGCGCTCAATGTGTCCACCGGCGATCTGCGGATCAGCAGCCGGCTCGTCGGGGAGAAGAAGGCCCTTGCCGCCGCGGAAGCAGGGATTCACCGCCTCATGCAGGGCTTTGATCCGGCCGATTTGACGGCTTCCCAAGTCTCCAATGTCCAGGTGGACAGCGCTACGGATCCTGCCACACGCTACAAGATCACCAATGTGCAAAAGCCAACTTCGGGCCCGGAATCGCTGCCCCTGGCGGGTTATGCGATCAGCGGCGGCCAGCAGTGGGGGCAGACCCGGTATGTGGCGACTGTCACAGGTGAAAATACGAACTACGGCAGTTCGGCCCCCGTCGCCGTAGGTGTCGGGTACGGCCCGGTCGAGATCACCACCATGTATAGATAGGAGGTTCCCGTGAAAGCGAAAAGATTCCTGCTCCTAATTTTGGGGCTGCTCAGTTGCCTGGCCCTGGCAGGTATTGCCCCAGCGGCCACGACACCCCCCGAAGGCGAAGAGGCGCTCTTCACCTCCTCCCTGGCGCCCGATGCCCTGATCGTCCTGGACCTCTCGGGGAGCATGCTGCTCCCTCCGGCAGACACGCTCTATATCGATTCAAGCAAGAACTGCGAGGGGGACAATGTGCCCCATTACGTAACCAGTGATACGGGGCACACGAAAGTGTGCAACATCAATGCCTATAGCGAGTCCGTTCCCCGTTACAGCAATGCCTCCTGCACCGGACCTTTTTATACCTCTTCGAAGACCGATTATTCGACCAACTGCCGACGGCTACAGATCGCCAAACGGGCGATCTTTGATCTTCTCGACGACAACGACGATAACACGATCGACAGCACTGACGAGAAGAATCTTGCCGTCCGGATCGGCTACATGCGCTTCTATAACGCCGGGAGCGACGATACGGGGGGGGACTACAGCGACGGTGGCAACAAACTGATCCGGGAGATCGGTTCCGCGTACAGCCGGATCTACTGCGACGGCAGCACCAGCTGTTCCATCACCAGCGGGAGCAGCACTTCCAAATGCGTGAACGGCGAATCGGCCAACAGCGGCACACCTCTCGTGGCTGCCATGAACGAGGCTAGACTCTATCTCAATGCCCACAAGGCGGATGACAAAACCGCCGCCGCCTGCCGGCAGAAATTCGTCATCCTTATCTCTGACGGGGCGGACACTTACTCCTGTTCAGGGGCAGGCAATGAAGTCCAGAAGGACATGTATAAACGGCGCCGGGAGACGGTCGCCAAGGCCAAGGCCCTGTCCGATGCGGGCTACAAGGTTTTCGTCGTCGGCTTCGGGGAAGGGATGCCTGCCTACCTGAAGAGTACACTCAACTGGGCCGCCTACTATGGCGGCACGGACAATCCGAACGAGGTCAACAGCGGCACCATCAGCGCCTATGACCCCGCCGCCGTGACGGCCTGCGGCGAGTCGACGACGACCGGTACCTGTGACGGAACGAGCAACAATTGCTTTGCGACGAGCAACGATCCGGGAAACACGTCACTCTCCGGATACGCCTTCCTGGCCGCCAATGCCGACGAACTGGCAAGGGCCCTGCAGACGGCCATCAACATCATCCGCGAGGCCACCTACTCCTTTTCCCAGGCCTCGATACAGTCCAACCGGACTGTGGACGAGAACTACATTTACGAGGGTTCCTTCCAGCCGGTCAGCGGCGATTCCTTCTGGCAGGGCCATCTCAAGAAGTATGAGGTTAACGCTGACGGAACCGTCGGTGATGCCCTCTGGGATGCCGGCAAACTCCTCCAGGCGCGGGCGGCGTCGGGACGGAAAATATACACCTATCGGGCAGGGGCGCTGGCTAATTTTTCGACAGCAACCTTCACCTCCCCCTCGGCTCTGAGTTTATTGACCACCGTCACGGCCACGGATCTTGGCGTCACAACCACTGCCGAACGTGACGCCATCGTCGGTTACATCCGCGGTGAAAGTGTCATTGGAACCGTCACTTACAATTCCGACAACTGGAAGTTGGGGGATGTCTTCCGTTCGCCGCCGATCACCGTGGGGACTCCCTCGTCCAGCTTCGAGGATACCCGCGACAGCAGCACGCCGACCGCCTTTTCCACGCACCGGTCGAACCATGTCCGCACCTCCGCCGATGCCGCTTCCGGCCGGATCATCCTCGCCGGCGCCAACGATGGCCAGTTGCATGCCTTCCTCACCGGCGATGGATCGGAGGTCTGGAGTTTCGTCCCTCCCAACCTCCTGTCGCGTCTGAAGCTGATTGCCCATTCCGCCGAGCCGACACTTCAGACCCATCAGTACTTCGTCGACGGTCCGGTCACCGTCTCCGACGCCTGGGTCCCCAGCACGGACGGCACCGGGTTGACCAAGACGGCCTCCGACTGGCATACAATGCTGATCTTCGGCGAGGGGAGGGGGGTGAGCGCCTCGGTGGATTCCAGACTCTGGAGTTCATCTGCCTCCTGTGATTCCGGCTTCAACGGCATCTATACAGCCACCTACCCATATTACTGCGGCTATTACGGGTTCGACGTTACTTCCACACTGAGCCCGGTCTACAAATGGCGCTTCAACTTTACCGCGGCTCAGGCGCCTTACATGGGCGCCCCCTGGAGCAAGGCCATGATCGGTCGGGTCAAGATCGGCGCCAACGAGAAGTGGGTGGCATTCGTAGGTGGCGGCGTCTATGCCACGGGGGCAGCCGATAGCGGCAAAGGACTCTTCGTGATCGACTTGCGGAATGGCGATGTCCTCTGGAGTTATACGAAGGCGACGACCGGCTCGAATCTGGACAATCCTATGCCGGCTGCCCCTGCCATTGCCGATACGGATAACGACGGTTTCGTCGATCGGGTATACATTGGAGATATCGGCGGCAACATGTGGCGATTCAAACTCTGCGGAGTGGGTGCCGACAGCACCTGCGGCACTTCGGACTGGACGGGCGGACGACTTTTCGAGGCGAACAGTTCTTCCGGTATCCGTCCCATCTATACGCTGGCCTCGGTTGCCAAAGATTTTGGAGGAAATCTTTGGGTCTACTGGGGAACGGGCGACAAGACGGATCCCACGGCTCCCAATGCCCAGGAGAAGATCTTTGCCGTCAAGGACACCGACGGAACGACCACCAGGACGATTTCGGATCTTGAGAATATTACCAGCGCCGATAAATACAGCGACAGCAGCAAATACCCCTATGGATATTACATCAACCTGACAGGAAAGGGGGAGAAGATGCTCTCCGACCCGACGGTCTTCGGCGGGGTCCTCTATTTGACCACCTTCACCCCCGCCAGCAGCAGTAATGCCTGTGAGCAGGGAGGCACGGCCTCCCTCTATGGCCTCAATGCCACCACAGGCGCCGGGACACTCACCACCGCCACCTCCACGACACCCACCAGGACCCTTTCTCTCGGAACGGGGATCGCTTCCTCACCGGTCATCTCTTTAGGTCCCGGCGGTTCCGGCGCTCCGAGCCTTTACGTGACGACCAGCGGCGGGGGGCTTACCGGCGCTCAGACCAAGCGGGTGGACATGAATCCGCCCGGCATGATCAACCGGACCAATCTGCTCTATTGGAAGGATAAAAGGATAGAATAAGAGGATAGAATAAAAGGGTATTCATTGAGCCCCCGCTCTGGGAAAGAGAGGGGGCTCAATTTTCTTGACTTCAACGCCGGATCAAGGTAGGGTGCCAGCCGAACTGTAACGGGAAACGGCGGCTTACGAGGTTTACAAGTATGGGCACCGAAAAGAAATACTGCTCCATCTGTGCTTGGCGGCAGAACTGCCAAAAGCGATTCAGCGTTGTGACCGATGCCTCCGGGTGCGTCCGCTGTCCCGATTATTCGCGTGATCTTTCCATCAAGGACAAAGACATCGACAGCGTGGAAAGGTCCTCTCAGGAAAAGTAAGACTTCCGGTAGCTTCCGCAAAACAGGCAAGACCGTTATGGCAAGTGGCGCGAGATGGCCGCCGGCCGTCCTGAGGAAATGGGAGTCTGCGGCGGCGGCCTCTTGGGCCGGATTCCGTCGGCGTCGGCAAGGGAAGGGCAAAGGGTTGGCCTTGGGGCCAACTTTTTTCGTATAGAGGTCAGGACTTCATGAAACAGGTATTGGTTGATCTTCTGGAAAAGGCGATCCTTTCGGGTGTGGAAGGCGGTCATTTACCGCCTGTGACGGTGCCTTTTATCGAGGTCGAGTTGACTAAAGATCCCAGCCATGGGGACTACGCCTCCAACGTGGCCATGATTCTGGCCAAGGCGGCCAAGAAAAATCCCCGGGAGATTGCAAAGCTCCTTTCCGAACGGATCGAGGATCCAGGACGGATGCTGGCGAAGGTGGAAATCGCCGGTCCCGGATTTCTTAACTTCTTTCTCCAGGAAGGATGCTGGGCCCGCCTGCTGGAAACCGTGGAACGGGAAGGCGCCCGCTACGGGGCCAGCGAAAGAGGAAAGGGCCACCGCATCCAGGTGGAGTTCGTCAGCGCCAATCCCACGGGACCCTTGCACATCGGTCATGCGCGGGGCGCCGTCGTCGGCGATGTGATGGCCAATATCCTGGCGGCCGTCGGATACGATGTCTTCCGGGAATACTACATCAACGACGCCGGCAACCAGATGAACAATCTGGGAAAATCGGTGCTGCTGCGCTACGAGGAACTGCTCGGCAAGGTCGCGGAATTTCCCGAGGGCTGTTACCGGGGCGATTACATCAAGGATCTGGCCGCCGACCTTGTGAAAAAAGAAGGGGACCGTTACCTGAAGATGACTCCCGCAGAGGCCATTCCCCTTTTGACCGCCTATGCCGGGGGAGAGATCCTGGAGGGGATCAAAGAGGACCTTCGGGCCTTCGGCGTGGTCTTTGACCTCTATTTCAGCGAACGGGAGCTCTACAAAGAAGCCGGCGTGGAAAAACTGCTCCGGTCGCTTCAGGAGCAGGACTTCATCTATGCCGAGGGGGATGCCCTCTGGTTTCGGACCACCGCCTTCGGTGACGAGAAGGACCGGGTCGTGGTCCGGCAAAACGGCGAGCCCACCTATTTTGCCGCCGACATTGCCTATCACAAAAACAAGTTTCAACGGGGCTTCGCGACCGTGATCGATATCTGGGGCGCCGATCATCACGGCTATATCCCCCGGATGTCCGCCGCCGTCCAGGCCCTGGGCTATGACAAGGAAGCGCTCAAGGTGATCCTGGTCCAACTGGTCAACCTCCTGCGGGACGGAAATCCCGTGGCGATGTCCACCCGTTCCGGAGAATTCGTCACCCTCCACGAGGTCGTGGACGAGGTGGGGAAGGATGCCGCCCGCTATAATTTCCTCATGCGGCGCTCGGACAGTCACCTGGATTTCGATCTGGAGGTGGCCAAGAAACAGTCCAACGAAAATCCCGTCTATTACGTCCAGTATGCCTATGCCCGGATTTGCAGCATCCTGCGGATGGCGGCCGAAAAGGGGATTGCCCTGCCGGCGTACGGTCAGATCGACCCGGGGCTTTTGATCCTGCCGGAGGAGATCGACCTGATCAAGGCGATCACCCGTTTTCCCGAGGTCATGGAAGGGGCGGCGCGGACCCTGGAGCCCCACCGGCTCACCTTTTTCCTGAACGATCTGGCCGGGCTCTTTCACAGCTACTACAACAAGAACAAAGTCGTCTCCGAGGACGGCGCCTTGACCGGAGCGCGGCTCTTTCTGATCAAGTCCGTTCAGACCGTCCTTAAAAATGCCCTGAACCTGCTGGGGGTATCCACCCCGGAAAAGATGTAAGATCGGCGCCTGCGGCCATGACACTGAAGAACAAACGGGTATTCGAGCTCAAACTGGGAAAGTTGGGATTGACCCTCTTTATCGGTGGGATGTCCGTTTTGCTCTTTTCCCTTTTTTTGCTCGGCGTAGTGGTCGGCAAGTATATGGAGGCCTACCCGGAGCGGTTTTCGACCGGCATCCCGGAAATGATCAGCAGCCGGCTGTTCACCGCATTGCCGCAGGTTGCCGAGACGGCGCCGCCGGAGATGGAGCAGGTCAAGCAGGAAGAGCTGCCGGACGGAGAAGCCGATGCGGTTTCCGCCGGTGTCAGCGGACCATCGGAAGACAAAAAAGAGACCGTCGTGCCGGAAGTTCCGCTGGCCACCGCTAGCGGCAAGGCACCCGAAGCGGCGACCGGACAGACCGTTGCGACGGGAAGTCCGGTGCGACCCTCTTCGGTCACCGCGAGTGGCGGAGCGGGAACGACGAATCGCCCGGCGCCTGCGGCCGGGGAAGAGGGGACGACGATAAAAAAAGCCGTTCCCGTCCCGGAAGCAAAGCCTGCCGGTGACCCTGCGGCCAAAAAGCCACCGGTCGCCGAGACGGCGACTCCCCGGAAGGGTCGCTATGAGATCCAGGCCGTCGCGTATCGGGAGAAGGGGCAGGCCGAACAACTGGCAAAGAAATTTACAGACTGGGGATTTCCTTCCCAGGTGGTGTCGAAAGAGGTTCCCGGGAAGGGGCAGTGGTTTCGCGTGATCGTCGGCGGATTTGAAAACCGGGAAAAGGCCCAGGAAGCGGCCGATCAACTGACCGGGAAGGTCCGCGGTTTGAAGTGCGTCATCCGAGCCTCGGCAAAGAACGGCAACGGCGGTTGAGAGAGGGTGTTCGGCGTCCGATCGTCGTCCGTGATCCAGCGCAGTACAGCAAATCCATCTTGAAGAGAATGATCCATGTTTGAGAGTCTTACCGAAAAACTCGATGGCGTCTTTAAAAAGCTCAGGGCCCGGGGACGGCTGAACGAGGAAAATATCCAGGCGGCGCTGAAGGAGATCCGGATGGCGCTCCTGGAAGCCGATGTGAACTTCCGGGTGGTCCGGGACTTCATCGAAGACATCCGCTCCAGAGCCGTCGGGCAGGAGGTGGTCGACAGCATCACCCCCGGTCAGCAGGTGGTGAAGATCGTCCATGATCGCCTGGTCGAACTGATGGGCGGTGTGAGCAGCCAGCTGAAATTCGGCAGCCGCATTCCCGCCCCGATCATGCTGGTCGGTTTGCAGGGGTGCGGGAAGACGACGACTGCCGTAAAACTGGCAAAGCTTGTGGCAAGTCAGGGCAAAAGGGTCACGCTCGTTTCCGCCGACGTGTACCGTCCCGCGGCCCGGGAGCAGCTGAAGGTGCTGGGCGAGCAGATCGGCGCGGGGATCTATGCCGCCGAAGGGATGCAGGATCCCGTGGATATCTGCGTGCGGGCCGTTGAAGCGGCCCGGCGCGACGGCTATGAGGTCATCATCGTCGATACGGCGGGACGGCTTGCCATCGACAGCCAGATGATGGATGAACTCAAGCAGATCAAGGCGCAGATCCATCCTGCCGAGATCCTCTTCGTGGCCGATGCCATGACGGGACAGGACGCCGTCAATGTGGCGGGGCGGTTCGACGAGTTGCTGGGGATCGACGGCGTGATCATGACCAAAATGGACGGCGATGCCCGGGGCGGCGCTGCCTTGTCTTTGAAGGCCGTCATCGGCAAGCCGATCAAGTTTGTCGGCGTCGGTGAGAAGATCGACGCCCTGGAGGTCTTTCATCCCGAACGCATGGCCTCCCGCATCCTGGGAATGGGCGATGTGTTGAGCCTGGTCGAAAAGGCCCAGGCCACGATGGATGAGAAAGAGGCGAAGGATCTGGAGCAGAAGCTCCGGAAAAATGAGTTTTCCCTCGCCGATTTCCGGAACCAGTTGAACCAGATCAAGAAAATGGGGCCCCTTCAGGACCTCCTCGGCATGATCCCGGGCATGAACAAGATCAAGTCCCTCCAGAACATGACCCCCGACGAAGGCGAACTCGTCCGGGTGGCGGCGATTATCGATTCCATGACCGTCAAGGAACGTCATAACTATCTGCTCATCGACGGCAGCCGCCGGAAACGGATCGCCCGGGGAAGCGGGACGACGGTCCAGGATGTGAACCGACTGCTGAAAAATTATGTAGAAATGCGCAAGATGATGAAGCGGATGACCAAGGGGGGAATAAAATCCCTCCGCAGGGGACATTTCCCCTTTTAATGCCAAAAAAGATATGTTATACGTTACAGTCTGTTAAAAATTAACATTCGGGAGGTGATCGGAAAAGATAATGGCTGTAAAAATGAGATTGACACGGATAGGTGCAAAAGGCAAACCCAGCTACCGGGTGGTGGTGGCGAATTCCGAATCTCCCAGGGATGGAAAGTTCCTGGAGATCCTGGGAAATTACTACCCAGGAAAAGACCCCGCAGAAGTTGTCCTCAAGGAGGATCGCGTCCGGGAGTGGCTTTCCAAGGGCGCCAAACCGACATTGACGGTATCTCAGTTGCTCGAAAGGAAGGGGATCAAGAGCTAGCTTCTTTAGGAACTGTGGAGGTGACGGCGATGAAAGACTTGGTCAAGTACATGGCTCAGACTTTGGTGGACAAGCCCGAAATGGTTGAAGTCGCTGAAATTATTGGAGAACAAACTTCCGTCATCGAATTGAGGGTCGCTAAAGAAGATCTCGGCAAGGTCATCGGCAAGCAGGGACGAACCGCCAAGGCCATGAGGACCATTTTGAGTGCGGCGTCGACGAAGCTTCGCAAGCGGACCGTTCTCGAAATCATCGAATGACGCCTCCATGGAGCTCCTTGAAATAGGCAAAATCGTACGGCCGCACGGTATCTCGGGCCGTATGAAGGTATTGTCGCATCTGGAATTGCAGGATGCGCTGAGCGATCTGCCGGAGGTGTCTGTCGGCCGGAAGGTGCGGGAGGCCGTCGTGTTTTCGCTGGAAGCCGTGCAGGCTAGCAGTGGGGCCTTCATTCTGAAGCTCAAAGGGATCGAGGATCGGGACACCGCCGCCGGGTACGCGGGTTCGTCGATTTGGATAGCTTCGGACAAGCTGAAGCCCCTTCCGGAAGGGGAATATTACTGGCGGGATATTATCGGAATGCAGGCCGTGACCGAAGAGGGAGAAGCGCTGGGGAGGATCGAGAGCGTTTTTCCCACCGGAAGCAACGATGTCTATGTCTGCCGCCAGGGGAAAAAAGAGATTCTCCTTCCGGCCATCGAAGAGGTCATCCGGAAGATCGATACGGATCGTAAGGTGATGGTGGTCCGCCTCCTGGAAGGACTGGAACCGTCATGATCCGGTTCGATATTTTGAGCGTCTTTCCGGAGATGTTCGCTTCCCCCTGCGGTTCCAGCCTGTTGAAAAAGGCCTTGGACAAGGGGCTGATCGACATCCGGTTGCATGATATCCGCGAGCAGGCTTTGGACAAGCATCGCATGACCGACGATGCCCCCTATGGCGGCGGGGGCGGAATGGTCATGAAGGTGGAGCCTATCGAACGGACCCTCCGATCGATTTCGGTTCCGGACGAAGAAACGCCGATCATCCTGCTGACCCCCCAGGGGGAGCGCTTCTGCCAGAAAATGGCGGAAGAACTGGCCGGACACCGGCAACTGGTCATGATCTGCGGTCATTACGAAGGGGTGGATGAACGGGTCCGGACTAAGTTGGTCAACCGCGAGATTTCCATCGGGGATTACGTCTTGACGGGGGGCGAGCTGTCGGCCATGGTGGTGGTGGATGCCGTTTCCCGGCTGGTTCCGGGGGTGCTGGGCAACAGCGAGTCCGCCGGCGAGGATACCTTTTCCATGGGGCTGCTGGAGTATCCTCATTACACGCGCCCTGCGGAGTACAACGGCTGGAAGGTTCCCGAAGTGCTGCTTTCAGGGAATCACCGGGAAATCAATGACTGGCGGCGCAGGGAGTCTTTGCTCAGAACCAGAAAAAGAAGGCCGGACCTGCTGAGAGATTTTCCCCTGACGGAAAAAGAAAAAAGCTGGTTGGCCGATGAGGCCGAACCGTAAAAATAATATTAAAAGGGACCGCAAGAGGGCCCAAAAAGGAGTTTTTGATCTATGAATGCCATGGAAATACTGGAAAGAGAACAGATGAGGGGAGATATCCCCGATTTTCAAACGGGCGATACGATCAAGGTCTATGTCCGGATCGTGGAAGGTCAGAAGCAGCGGATTCAGGCCTTTGAAGGGGTCGTCATCCGCAGGAGACGGGGCGAGGTGCGCGCCAATTTCACGGTCCGGAAGGTCTCCTATGGCGTCGGCGTCGAAAGAACCTTTCCCCTCCATTCGCCGACCATCGACCGGATCGACGTGGTGACCCACGGAAAGGTCAGGCGCTCCCGCTTGTACTATCTGCGCAGCCTGAGAGGCAAGCAGGCCCGGATCAAAGAGGCGGGTCGGAAATAATAGATCATCTCCCGGCGTCGCGCCGTGTAAAGGGGAGGTAGCGTGGGGGCACCCCAGGGCATGGACAGTTTCGAACGCGAGGTCCGCGGGAGGGGCTGCCGGCTCATTGCCGGCGTGGATGAGGCGGGCCGTGGTCCTCTGGCAGGCCCGGTCGTCGCCGCCGCCGTGATCCTCCCTCCGGAATACGAAGACCCGGAGATCAACGATTCCAAGACCCTCTCCCTCCGGAAGAGCGAGCGTCTCTACGATGTCATTCAGCGGGATGCCCTGTCGATCGGCATCGGCGTCGTCGAGGCGGAGGTCATTGATGCCGTGAACATCCTTCAGGCGACCTTGGTCGCCATGAAGGAAGCGGTCCTTGAACTTTCGCCCCCGCCGGAGTATCTCCTGATCGACGGTCTGAACCGGATCGCCATTCCGCTTCCCCAGGAAGCGATCGTCCGCGGCGACGGGCGGAGCATCTCCATCGCCGCGGCCTCCATTGTGGCCAAGGTGTCGCGGGACCGCATCATGGAGATGTACCATCGCCAATTTCCCCAGTA
>JAKAFS010000014.1 GCA_021817825.1 Deltaproteobacteria bacterium
GTTTGAATGCCCCTCCCCGGATGATCTGCGCCCCGGCCTTTTTGGCCACATAGCCGCTCTCCATCATCTGCTCCAGGCTCTCGATGGAGCAGGGTCCGGCCATGACGGTGAATCCGTCGCCGCCGATCCGGACGTCTCCGACCTGGATGACCGTGTCGTCTTTCTTGAATTCCCGGCCGGCGAGTTTGTAGGGCTTGAGGATCGGGACGATCTTTTCCACGCCGGCAAGAAGGGCCGCCGCTTGCAGGTGGATCTTGCCCCGGTCGTCGCCGATGGCGCCGATGAGTGTCCGTTCCACCCCCTGGGAGAGGTGGGGGTGGTAACCGACGGAGCTGATCCATTCCGTCACCTGGTCGATCTCTGTCTGGGTTGCGTTTTTCTTCATGAGAATAATCATATTGCACCTCGTTTCAAATCAAAGGGCCGTGGGAGCTTTGCGCTGCCACGGCCCTGAAAAAACAAAAAAGCCATGGACAGCGTTTCCGGTCTGTCCATGGCTTAGTTAGTTACGATGTAGGTTTGTCTCTACGTCCTCCTAAGCAGCGGGCAGACCGATGCATAAAAGTAATAAAACCAAAACCAGCTGTTGTAGGACGTTTGTGTTTTCATTTTTTCTGCCTGTACTTGAATTTTCAAAACTTGCGGGTATGAAATCATAGACGCCTTTTCTTGTCAAGAAAAAAATGGGCATTGTAGCTTTCCAAAGGGAATCATGGTAAATACACTCAACTTGGAAAGAGCGTGGCAAAGGTTTTATCGCCATTGACGCATCGATTTGCAATCAGAATATTGTCGCTCGAAGGGGAACCCGTTCATGCAAGACCGACAACGCGATGAGACCTGGAAACAACTCCTGGAAGAATTGGACTTCTGTCGCAGTCAGACTCGCAAGTTCGAAGAGTCCGAATCGGTGTTGCGGGAACTCCAGAGGGTCCAAGGGGAAAACACGGAGTATCTGCGCCTGATTACCGACAATATGACGGATATCATCGTGATGCTGGACCGGGAGGGGAAGCATCAATACATGAGTCCCTCCTTCGAGACCGTTCTGGGGTATCCGCCGGAGGAGGCCCGGAACAGGCCGAGCCTGGACTTTGTCCATCCCGAGGACCGGCAGGCGATCCAGGAAACCCTGATGAAATCCATCTGGACGCTGACCCCGGGGCGGGCGGAGTACCGCTACCGGCGCGCCGACGGGACCTACCTCTGGCTGGAGACGATCGGCAGGCCCTTGCTGGACCAGGAGGGCCGCCTCGTGGGGGCCGTCCTTTGCTCCCGCGACATCACGGACCGCAAAAAGGCGGAAGCGGCGCTCATCCTTTCGGAGGAAAGGTACCGGAATCTCGTGGAGACGATCAATGAAGTCATCTACGAAACGGACGAAAAAGGCATCGTCACCTATGTCAGCCCCTCCATCATCGGGCTGCGGGGCTACCAACAGTCGGACATTCTCGGCCGGCATATCACCGCATTCGTCTTTCCGGAGGATATCCCGCGGCTTTTGGAGATGTATGCCCGGATCATGTCCGGTCCGGTTCCCCTGGGAGAATACCGGATCATTCTGAAATCCGGCGAACTCCTCTGGGTGCAGGCCTCCAGCCAGGCCATTTTTCAGGAGGGACGCTTCCTCGGTTTGCGGGGAACCCTGACCGATATCCACGTCCGCAAGGTCGCCGAGGAGGAGCGCCGGAAGCTACAGGAGCGGTTGATTCGCGCCGAGAAAATGGAGGCCCTGGGGACCCTGGCGGGGGGCGTCGCCCACGATCTGAACAACGTCCTGGGGGGGCTCGTCGGGTACTCGGACCTGCTGCTTCGGGAAGCCGGGGAAAATCGACGTCTGGGGAAATATGCCGACGGCATCCTCAAATCCAGCCAAAAGGCGGCGGCGATCATCAATGACCTTTTGACCTTGAGCCGCAGAGGCGTTGCAGTCTCCGAGACGGTCAACCTCAACCAGGCGATCCGCGATTATCTCGCAACGCCCCACTTCGAGAAGTTGCAGGCTTTCCACCCCAGCATCGTCTTTACAACCGAGCTTCAGGAGGATCTTCCCAACATCAAGGGGTCGCCCCTTCATCTGGAAAAAACCGTCATGAACCTGCTTGCCAATGCGGCGGAGGCGGGAATGCCGGAGGGGGGCGAGGTGGTCATCCGGACCGAGTGCCGCTATCTCGATACGCCCGTTCGCGGCTACGACGAGATCCGGGCGATGGATTACGTGGCGCTCACCGTCGCGGACAAGGGCCAGGGCATGTCTCCCGAAGACCTGACGAGGATCTTCGAGCCCTTCTATACCCGGAAGGTTATGGGACGGAGCGGCACGGGCCTGGGTCTCACGGTCGTCTGGGGAACGGTGAAGGACCATAACGGCTATATCGACGTGGTGAGTGAAGCGGGCAAGGGGAGCACTTTTACCCTCTTTTTTCCCGTCACCCGGGAGGCGCCGGCCGATGCGCCGCCGTCCGTCACCGATGGAGAGATCATGGGCGGGGGGGAAGCGATTCTCGTCGTGGATGACGTGGAGTCCCAAAGAGAGGTGGCCGCGACCCTGCTGGAGAAACTGGGCTATAGGCCTTATGCCGTCCCGAGCGGCGAGGCCGCCCTGGAATACCTCCGGGAGAACAGGGTCGATCTGCTGCTTTTGGATATGATCATGGATAACGGGATCGACGGGCTGGAAACCTACAAAAGAGCGCTGGCGATCGATCCTCACCAAAAGGCCGTTATCGTGAGCGGTTTTTCCGAAACCCGGAAGGTGGCCGCGGCACAGGCCCTGGGCGCCGGACCCTATGTCCAGAAACCCTATACCTTAAGCAGGATCGGCCAGGCCATCAGAAAGGAGCTGGACAAAGGTCGCTGATCGAAAATCTCTCTGGTCCGGTACACGAAGGTCCTGGAAGATCCGCGCCGCCTCTTGGCGATTGACGAGGTGGCGAAATCCTTTGGCCCGCAGCGTGGTGGCCTGAACCTACGGACGAGACACAGGCCGCCACCCCTGCTAGACGCACTCGCTGAAGCCGCAGGAATGACAGACCGCACAGCCCCCTTCATGCTCGAGTTTGCCGCCGCATTCCCGGCAGGCGCCCTTGAACAGAGCCCGTTTTTCCATCTTCTCTTCGTGGCCGGTGGCGGCCATATGGTTCCGGATCGCCTTGGCCACCGCGTCGGCGCAGGAGAGAACCTTGTTTTCCCCGAAGCCCGAGGGGGAATGGCAGGAGATGTCCAGAAGCTGCTTGACGACCTGATTGGGATCGGTGCCGCTCCGCCAGGCGAGGGAAACCAGTCGGCCGATGGCCTCGCTCTGGGAGGCGGCGCAGCCGCCGGCCTTGCCCATGGTGGTGAAAAGTTCGAAGAGCCCCTCGTCGTCCTCGTTGATCGTGACGTAGAGAGGTCCGCAGCCGGTCTGCATCCGGTAGGTCCAGCCCTTGAGCGACATGGGCCGGTCGCGGAAGGTTTTCTTCTCTTCGGCTGCCGCCGCCGGTGTTGCCGTTTGCCCCGTCGAGAGGACCTGATTCTCCCGCGATCCGTCGCGGTAGATGGTGACCCCTTTGCAATCCAGCTGATAGGCCAGTTCGTAGACCTTCCGGACCTCTTCGATCGTGGCGGTCTTGGGAAAATTCACCGTCTTGCTGACCGCATTGTCCGTGCTCTTCTGGAAAGCGGCCTGCATCCGGATGTGGTCTTCCGGTGTGATGTCGTGGGCCGTCATGAACAGCTTGCGGATGTCGGCGGGGATCTCCGCGATATCCTGGATCGTGCCGTGCTCGGCGATCCGCTGCATGAGGGCCTCGGAATAGAAGCCGTTTTCCTTGGCGATCTTCTCGAAGAGGGGGTGGACCTCCAGAAGGATATTGTTGTCCAGGACCTGACGGACGAAGGAGACGGCGAAGATCGGCTCGATCCCCGAGGAGGCGTTGGCGATGATGGAGATCGTGCCCGTCGGGGCGATGGTGGTGATGGTCGCGTTGCGGATCGGCGGCTTGCCCTGGTCGGTGAAGATCGACCCCTCGAAGTTGGGGAAGGCGCCCCGGGCCTCGGCCAGTCGTTCGGAGGCCGCGTGTCCCTCGCTGTTGATGAAGGCCATCACCTTTTCCCCCAGGGCGATCGCCTGCTCGGAATTGTAGGGGATCTTGAGGGAGATGAGCATGTCGGCCCAGCCCATGACCCCGAGCCCGATCTTCCGGTTGGCGTAGGTCATCCGGGCGATCTCGGGGAGGGGATAGCGGTTGAGTTCGATCACGTTGTCCAGGAAATGGACGGCCAGCCGGACGGTCTCCTTGAGTCGCGGCCAGTCGACCTGCCCCTCTTTGATCATCTGCGCCAGGTTGATGGAACCCAGGTTGCAGGATTCGTAGGGGAGCAGGGGCTGCTCGCCGCAGGGGTTGGTCGATTCGATGGCGCCGATCTGGGGCGTGGGGTTGCTCCGGTTCATCCGGTCGATAAAGATGACGCCCGGCTCGCCGTTCTCCCAGGCCTGCTTGACGATGAGATCGAAGACCTCCTTGGCCCTGAGGGTGCCGAAGACCTCCTTGCCCCGGGGATTGACGAGGGGATAGGAATCGTCCTGGGAGAGCGCCTCCATGAAGGTGTCGGTGAGCCCCACCGAGATGTTGAAGTTGTTGAGCTGCTTCTGGTCGCCTTTGCAGCGGATGAATTCCATGATGTCCGGATGGTCGACCCGCAAAAGGCCCATGTTCGCACCGCGTCTGGTCCCGCCCTGCTTGACCGTTTCGGTGGCGATGTCGAAGACCCGCATGAAGGAGATGGGGCCGCTGGAGATGCCGGTCGTGGAGCGGACCACGTCGTTCATGGGACGCAGGTTGGAGAAAGAAAAACCGGTGCCGCCGCCCGATTTGTGGATCAGGGCCGTATGCTTCACGGCATCGAAGATTTCGTCCATCGAATCTCCGACCGGCAGGACGAAGCAGGCGGACAACTGCCCCAGTTCCCGGCCGGCGTTCATGAGGGTCGGAGAATTGGGCATGAAGGCCAGCGAGGTCATGGCGTCGCAAAACTGATCCGCCAGGGGCGCCGTGTCGGCATCCTCCTTGAACTTCCGATCGGCCTCGGCAATGGCCTCGGCAACGCGCCGGAACATGTCGCCGGCCGTTTCGCAGACGTTGCCGTTCTTGTCCTTGCGCAGATAGCGCCTCTCAAGAACGGTCTGGGCGTTTTTGGACAACTGCGGAACGGGATACGGCTGAACGTCCATGAGGCACTCTCCTTGTCATGCGGTAGGGTTGGAAATTCCAACGGATTTATGTAAAAGTACACTATATCTTGTATGGGAAGACCCTATAACCCCAACATATGCCTTGAGTCAATAGGAATTTTCCGATTCCGGACAGGTAATTTTTATCCACTGTAATTACCGGGGATTTTTGTCGGATAGAGTGATGCAGGGTCTTTGGGGGGGGCGTTCCAAAGGCAGGCAAAGGGTGCTGTCGATTTTGGAAAATGGGAGCCGTCAGAGCCTGATGAGATCTTCGTGCGCCTCATCATGGGGGTTGACGTGGACCATGACGTCGCCCACATTCGGAAACCGTTCGAAGATAAGCCGTTTGGCTTCGACGCAGAGGGCATGGGATTGCTTGACCGTCATATCGGGATCCATGTCCAGCTTCAAATCGACGATCAGGTACTGGCCCGATCGTCGGCACCGGATTTCGTGCACGTGCTCGATTCCGGGCACGCCTTCGGCCATGGCCGTCACGGCGGTGACCAAATCCGTAGGGGGCTGGCCGTCCATCAGGTCGTGGGTCGCTTCGAAAAAAGTCTTGCCGCCGATGTAGAAGATAAAAAAAGCGGTGAGACCCGCAGCCAGGGGATCCAGCAGGGCGGCGCCGAAATAGGCCCCCCCGACGCCGAGCAGGGTGGCAATGGAGGTGAGGGCGTCCTTGTGATGATCACGGGCAATCGCCTCCACTGCCGGGCTGTCCAGTTTTCTGGCGACCGAGCGGGTATAACGATAGAGGGCCTCTTTGATGACGATGGTGGCCAGGGCGGCGAGGACCGCGATCAACTGCGGCTCGACAAAATCCCTCTCCACGATGGTCCGGATGGCGGTATAGAGGATTCCCCCCCCGGTGACCACAATGACCAGGGAAACGAAAATGGCCGCAATGTTTTCCGCCCTGCCGTGACCGTAGGGGTGTTCGCGGTCGAAGGGCTTCCGTCCGATCTTCAGGGCGATCATCGTGGCCAGCAAGGCGATAAAGTCGCAGGCGCTTTCCAGCCCGTCGGCAAAGACCGCCTCGGAATGGCCGAAATAGCCGGCCAGCAGCTTGACCGCCATCAGGCAGGCGTTGATCCAGAAACCGATGGCGATCACCCGGTCGGCCATGCCGAAGCGTGCGGATCTATTGATTGATTCCGCGATCTTGGTTTTCACTTGAGCATCTCCGGGAGCCGCCTTCGCAATAAGAACGGGCCGCTTTCCCGTTCTCTTTCGGATTTTCTGCGCAAAGGCATGAAGGTCTTGTCAAGCATGTGCAATCCTTTCACCGCTTTTCTCAGTCAAAGAGGTCCTGAAGGAAGCTGCGCTTCTTGCGATGCCCGTCGTAATGGTCATCGTGATGTTTGTCATGGTGGCCATCGTCCCGTCGGGGTGAATGGCTTTCTTGATTGCGGGAAATGGCCTGCGGTGCCGCTTGGGCTCCGGAGCGTTCGATGATCCGGTCCAGCGCCCCTTTTTCGAGCCAGATCCCCCGGCACTGCGGGCAGTAATCGATTTGCGTTCCCTGTCTTTCGGTCATCAGCAGCAGTACATTACAGATGGGACAATTCATGGTATTCTCCTTGATCGGTATAATAAATGGATATTTGCAAGATCCCCTATCGCTTTCCCTGTCTTTTGATGGACAGTACGGGATCCGGGCGATTCAGGTGGTACGAGCGATTCAGGAGATAACCGGAGGCGCCTTGTTCAAGAAGGGATTGGGCGAAAGAGAGGCGATGAAGGGCTTGGGCTGGTTGGTTGCAATCCGAGAATCGGTGAGATCGAATCCTGCGGGGCAATGCTGCACCGTTGCTGTGGCTGCGGGAAAATCCGCCTTGACCTTGTTGAGGGTTCCCGAAAGGGAGGTCTTTGCCTTGCAGATGGCGCAACTTTTCAGTTGAAAGGAGATGTCATGGTGGTGCAGGGCCAGAGCGGCCAGACCCGTAAAGAAGCAAACTGCCAAAAGCAGTCCGGTGCCTCTGCGGGAGGCTTTGTCGATACGATTACAGAATGTCTTTAATTCCTTAATCATGTGTCCTCCTACGGCATTCAAGAGACAATGTCAAGGCCCATGACGGATCGTGGTGGTGGGATGAAGGACGCAGCGCAAGGCGACAATCAATCTCGCGGCGGGATCAGGAGCGCAGATCGCCTAGCCTGCTTTTCCGTTTTTCGGGGTGGCGGCCTGACCTATGGCGACAGGGGTTGAGGGTTTTACGGAAGCGAGTTCCGAATTCAGCCGATCCGTCACTTGCCTAAAAGCGGTTTGCATTGCGCCCGATATTGCCGTGCCGCGGGGAATCTTCAGCGACAGCGGATTGATCGGTTTGTCGGCGATCCTCATCTCGTAATGCAGGTGGGGACCCGTGGCGAGTCCCGTGGCGCCTACGTATCCGATGACCGTGCCCTGGTCGATCTGTGTACCCTTCCTCACCCCTTTGCCGATCCGCGACAAATGGCCGTAATAGGTCTTGTAACCGTTGCGGTGGCCGATGATGATCAGATTCCCGTACTGGCCTCTGCGTCCGGCAAAGAGGACCTTGCCGTCGCCGGCCGCGGAAACCGGTGTTCCCTTGGCCGCCGCGTAATCGATTCCCTGATGGGGACGGACAATCTTCAGGATCGGATGGGCCCTTCCCCGGGAAAAGCCCGAACTGATGCGGCGGAAACTCAACGGCGACTTCAGGAAGCTCTTACGGAGCGATTTTCCGTCTGCATCGTAATAATCGATTTTCCCGTTCTGCCTGAAGGCATAGGCCCGATAGATCTCGCCGTCATTGCTGAACTCGGCGGCAAGCAAGCTCCCATATTTTTTCAATTTGCCGTCCAGGTAGAGTCCCTCGACCACGATTTTGAACGAATCCTGTTCTCTCAGGTCGGTCGTAAAATCGATGTCCCAGGCAAAGATATCGGAGAGCTGAAGGGCCAGGAGCAGATTCTCATGGCCCTCGCCCAGCGAGGCGATGAGATTGTCCGTGATCGTCCCTCCGATATGGAGAATCCTTTTTTCGTAAGGAAGAGAGACCTTTTCGGCGCAGTATCCGTCGTCCGTGCGATTGATGTTCAAAAAGCAGTCGTCGTCGACTTCGTAGCTGAAGAAATCGATCCGCTCATCCTTGTCGAGGACAATCTTATAGGGGCGGCCCGGATACAACTCATGCAAGCGGTAGATGTTCGCCGAGGCTTCCCGCATCTTGTACAGTTGGCTGATATCGAGCTGGTATTTTCGGAAGATGTCGGAGAGGGTTTCCCCCTTCTGGATCTTGCCGGTAATCTCGCGAAGTTCCTGCTTTGGGGGCGGCGCCTCTCCGGCAAAAAAGCTGAAGCTGCCCAGGAAGGCAAAAAAAACGGTCAGCAGGAGAATGGCTTTCAAGGGAACTTGATTCATGAAGCTTCTTTTAACGGAAAGGAGAGAAAATTGCAACCGCACAGCAAAGAGGCCGTGCCTTATCCGCGTGCGATCAATGGTTTACAGGCGGTCAGCATGAGGCTTTTCCGCTTCCCCGCAAGGCCATCCGCGCCTGTCTGGAGGGCGACGCCCGCCCGTTCGGGAAGGGCTGAACATTCAGTCCCGTTCTGCCAGTTCCGCGAGGGCTTTGCGATCCAGGATCCGGATCGACCGGCCGTTTACGGCCAGCACTCCGGCGTTGCTCATCTTTCTGAGCGCCCGGGAAAGGGCTTCCGGGGTCGATCCCAGGATCTTGGCCAATTCCCGCTGCGTCACCGTCAACTCCAACTGGTTCACCCCCGGTTCTCCCTCCCTTGTCAGGGCCTGGATCAGAAAGGAGGCGATCCGCTGGGGGATCTCCTGCAAGGCCAGGGATTCGATCAGGGCCATCGATGCCTTGAGGCGTTGGGAGAGGATTCGGATGATGTTCACGAGCAGGCGCGGCTCTTTCATGGCGACCGCCTCCATCAGCGGACCGGGGATCAAAAGGAGGCCGCTTTCCTCGATGGCCTGCGCGTTGGCCGGGAAAGAATCGACGGCAAAGGCGGTGCACATGCCGAAGGGGTCTCCGGGCCCCAGCAGATTGAGGGTTTGTTCCTTCCCTTCCGCCGACAGCTTGTAAAGTTTGACCTGTCCCGAAAGGACGACATAAAAGGCGCGGGTGGGCTCCGTTTCACCGATGAGCATTTCTCCTGCCTTGAAGGTTTTGTAGAGGGCGCCCTCTGCCAGCGCTGTCAGCTTGTCAGCGGGGACCTCTTGGAACAGGGCTAACGGTTGCATCCGTTTCAGAAGATCCATAAAAATTTCCTTTCCGTTGATCCAGGTCAATGACAATGTGCGCCATATGCAGTATTCAATTGTCGACGCCGGAATTCTGATGTGATTCCGGCTATGAGCTGATACAATGTCTGCCAGATCCGTTCGGTTACGGGGCCGGCTTGTTGCGCGAAAGCCGGGACGAGACCGATCGCTGCAGGGCCTGTTGCCTCCGGCAGAATAGCACAGGGAGTGGAACGAGACAAACAATTGTCCAAGGAGAGGAGATAGGTGATGGGAAAGGGACGTTATGGGAAAGTGGCCCTGTCGGCAGTGGTCTTGCTGATCGTTGTGGTCGTCGGTTCTTTGATGATGATGAAGTTATGGGGAGGGCCGACGGAAAAACTGCCCTCTGCGGTTCAGCGCTTGGTCATCGAGGAGCAAATGACCCTGGCGGAGTTCGGCCGCGCCAACGGGCTGGCCGATGCGGTCGTGGGCAAGGCCTTTGGCCTGACCTCCGCTGCCGGCTTGCAGCAGACGCTGCAAAGCCTCCGGCTGTCTCCCGCCGAAATCACCGACAGGGTGAACAAGACCCTGGCCCATGTTGCTGAAGAGGGGTCGAAGAATTGGGTGAAGATCGCCGCGAAATTTGGCGCCTGGGCCATCTTCCTGCTGGCGGCCTTTTTCATGCTGAAAAAACGCAAGAGCACTCCGGCGCTAAGAAAAGGGTTCCTGCTCGGGGCGATCGTGCTCTTCGGCGTGATTTTGGGGTCCGACCCGAGTCCCATGGGGACGGTGAAAGACACGATCGTACTGCTCGGGAAAAGTGGAATCATCTTTCCGCCGCGACTCGTTGCCCTGACGGTGATGCTGATTTTGGGAACGCTGCTGGCCAACAAACTGCTCTGCTCCTGGGGCTGTCAGTTCGGCACCCTACAGGACTTCCTCTTCCGGCTCGGTCGTGATGCAGAGGACCGCACGGGCGCCATCGCGCAGACCAAGGTCCCCTTCGTCATCTCGAACGGGGTGCGGGTGTCGGTCCTGGTGATCCTGACGGCGGCGGCCTTCGGCTGGGCGCTTGACCTGGTGGGGATGGTCGATCCCTTCAAGATCTATAATCCGGCGGTCCTGACGGGCGCGGGCATCTCATTCATTGCCCTGCTTCTGATCGCCTCGTTCTTCGTCTATCGCCCCTGGTGCCATTTCTTCTGTCCCTTCGGGCTTGTCGGTTGGTTGGTAGAGAAGATCAGCCTCTACAAAATCAAGGTCGATTACCAGACCTGCATCGCCTGCGGCGCCTGCGCCGAGGCCTGCCCGTCCACGGTCATGGGGGCCATCTTGAAGAGAGACAAGACGATTCCGGACTGTTTTTCCTGCGGGACCTGCCTGGAAACCTGTCCGACGAAATCGATCCATTTCGCCGCCGGGAAACGGGAAAGACCCCCGGAGGGCAAGTTCAAAGGTTGACACCCCTTTAGAAGGAGGAGAATTTATGAAAAGGGAAGATTATATCCGGGCGATCGCCGGCAGCTTTATCCTGATTTCCCTGCTGCTGGCCCATTTCCACAGTTCTTACTGGCTGCTCTTCACCGCCTTTGTGGGACTCAACCTGCTGCAGTCCGCCTTCACGAAATGGTGTCTCATGGAAAAGATACTGGGAAAGTTGGGCGTGCCCTGCGATCGCTGCTAAAAACGCCCGTTAAACCGCTCTGAAAGAGTCACAGTGCTGGGGGGAAGCAGGATGAAAACCAGAAAGAATCGGAAAGGCAGCGCCGGATTTGCCACCCTTTGGGTGGTCTGCCTGCTTTTTTTTCTTGTGGTGATGGCGGTAAAGGCGGAAAGCGTCGCCGGAGAAAGGTTGACCCTGAAGGAGGCCGTTCAGGCCGCCCTGAAGAACAATCACGAACTCCTCGCCCAGGGACATGCGCAGGCCGCGAAGGAAGCGGAGGTCGGTGTCGCCCGCAGCGCGCTTCTGCCCAAGATCTCCCTGGAGGAGCGCTACCTGCGGACCGACAGCCCCGCCTATGCCTTCATGGCCAAGCTCAACCAGGGGCGGATCGCGGCGGCCGACTTTGCCCCCCAGTCCCTGAACCGCCCGGCGGCGATCGACGATTTTCAGACCTCCCTGGCCTTCGAGCAGCCCCTCTTCGTTGCCAAGGCCCGGATCGGCCTGGAGATGTCCCGAAAGGAAGCCTCGGCCTCCGAAGCGACCCTACAGAGAAAGAAGGAGGAAACCGTTCTCAAGGTGACCCAGTACTATCTGCTGGCAGGATCGGCCGGGGGGTACGTCCAGGCGGCCGAAAGGGCCCTGGAAGACGCCCGGGAACATCAGCGGCTGGCCGACGTCCGCTATGGGGCGGGACTGGGGCTTTATTCCGATACGCTGCGGGCGGCAACGGCGGTGGCCGAGGCCCGGCAGCGGCTCGTCAGCGCCGAAAAAAATTTCACCGTGGCCAAAAGGGGGCTGGGGCTGATGATCGGATCCCGAGAGGCGGTGGAGGTCGCAATGGAGACGCCGGCCCTGCCGGTTCGGGACATCGCAGCGCTGCGCGCCCGGTCGCTCGTCCGGAGGGATCTCCAGTCACTGGAAATACGGACCGAAAATGCCAAAAACCAGATCAGGCTTGCCGAGGCGGGGTATTATCCCCTGTTGGGCCTGGGCGGAAACTATCAGTGGAACGATCACAACGCCCCGCTGGGCGGCGAGGGGCGCGGCTGGCAGGTGATGGCCTTTCTCCGCTGGGAGCTCTTCGACGGCACCAAGGCCAGGTACGAGAAGATCCGGGCCGGGTCGCAGGCGGCCGAGGCCGAAGAGCAGCTCAAGGGGTTGCAGAAGCTGGTCGCTTTCCAGGTGGACGAGGCCTGGCTGACCCTGGGGGAGGCTGAAAAGAACCGGGAACTGGCTGAAGAAGAGTTCAAAACGGCCGAAGAGGGCAGACGGCTCGTCCGGGTCCGTTATGAAGGGGCCCTGTCGCCCCTGGTGGACCTGCTCGATGCCCAGGTGAGCTTCGACCGGGCGCGGGCCAATCGGGTAGCCAGGGAAAACGAGTACCAGCTGGCCATTGCCTGGCTGGGTTTTGCCGGCGGCACGATTCTTCAGGATTTGCAGGTAGAAGAACCGGAAGGGGGGAGAAAATGAAAGCGAGGCCTCTGAGCCATTTGGATATCCGTCCCGGGGTCAGCCCTGAAAAAGCGGGCAATCTTCCTGGCAGGTTTGAAAAGGAGAGGGGGAAAGGGCTGGCGTTTTTTCTGGCCATCGCGGTCCTCCTCCTGAGTGGCTGCGGCGGGGAGAAGGCGGCCCCGGACGCGACCCGGACCAAAGAGCCCCTCATCAGCGGCGTCGTCATTGAAACCCTCGCCCCGGTCCGGGTGGCGGAATCCTTCGAAGCCACGGGGACCGTGAAGGCCGTCCATACCAGCATCGTCGCCGCCCGGGTGATGGGGACCGTCACCTCCCTGGCCGTGAAAGAGGGCGACCTGGTGGAGAAGGGGCAGTTGCTGCTCACCATCGACGATCGCGACGCGGTGCAGAGGGAAAAGGCGGCCGAGGCGGGTTATGCCGAAGCGCTGAAGGCACGGGAGACGGCCGGCCAGAGCCGGACCCTGAGCGAACTTACCGCCTCGCGCTATCGGAAGATGTATGACGAAAAGGCGATTTCCCGGCAGGAAATGGATCAATTCGAAACCCAGAGCCGAGTGGCGGCCCTGGAGCAGGAACGGGTTCAGGAGACGGTGCACCGCGCCGCAGCCGCTCTTTCGGAGGCGCGGATTTACCGGGGCTTCACCCAGGTGGTCTCTCCGCTCCGGGGGCGGGTGACCGAAAAGCGGACCGAGGTGGGGAGCATGGCCGTTCCGGGGGTCCCGCTTTTGACAGTGGAAAGCGCGGCGGACTTCCAGGCCGAGATTGCCGTCGACGAAAGCCTCTCCGGCCGGCTGAAAGTCGGAACGCCGGTTCCGGTCCTGATCGAGGCCCTCGACCTGCGGACCACCGGGCGGATCGCGGAGATCCTGCCGACCGTCGATCCCCAGTCCCGTTCCTTTACCGCCAAAGTCGTCCTGAACGGTCCGGGTCTGCGCAGCGGCCTCTACGCCAAGGCGCTGCTTCCCAAAGGGGAAAAAGAGGCCCTGCTGGTTCCCAGGACCGCCATCGTCGAAAAGGGACAGTTGACCGGCCTCTATGCCGCAGATGGGCAGGGGGTTGTTTCCTATCGCCTCGTCCGGATCGGGCGGACCTATGACGGCCGCCTGGAGATCCTTTCGGGGCTCAGGGCCGGCGACCGGATCATTGTCGGGGGGGTGGAAAAGGCGGTGGACGGCGGCATCCTGGCAACGGGGAAATAGGGACAGACCGGAAGATCTGAGGAGATCACCATGGCAGGGATGGGCATATCGGGAAAAATCGCTCAGGCGTTCATCAAATCCAAGCTGACGCCGCTCATCATCGCGGCCTCGCTTTTGCTCGGCATCATGGCGGTCATCGTCACCCCCCGGGAGGAAGAGCCCCAGATCCTGGTGCCGATGATCGATATCTTCGTTTCCTATCCCGGGGCATCGCCAAAGGAGGTGGAGTCCCGGGTGACCGGCCCCATGGAGAAGCTCCTCTGGGAGATCAAGGGAGTGGAATACGTCTACTCCATCGTCAAGCCGGGCTTCAACCTGACCATTGTCCGGTTCTACGTGGGCCAGAGTCTGGAGGAGAGCATCGTCAACCTCAACAACAAGCTCTCGGCCAATTTCGACCGGATCCCGCCCGGGGTCTCTTTCCCCCTGATCAAGCAGCGGTCCATCGACGACGTGCCGATCCTGACCCTGACCCTCTGGAGCGACAGCGCCCGGATCTCGGGCTACGACCTCCGACGGATCGGTGCCGAGGTCTGCGACGAGATCAAGAAGGACCGGGATGTGGCGGAGTTTTCCCTCATCGGCGGCCAAAAAAGGCAGGTGCGGATCACCCTCGATCCGGCGCGGCTCAAGGCCTATCGTCTCTCCGCTTTTCAGATCACCGGCGCCCTACAGAAGGCCAACGTCCTTTTGCCCTCCGGCGCCTTCCCGGCGGGCAATCGGGAGCTCCTCGTCGAGACGGGGACGTTCCTCAAAACCGGCGATGAGGTGGGGAATATCGTGGCCGGCGTGTTCGGCGGCCGGCCCGTCACTCTGCGGGATGTGGCTGAAATCTCCGACGGGCCCGAGGAGCCGGCCAACTACGTCTTCATGGGCCTCGGCCCGGCGGCGGAAGCGAAAGGGCTTCGCAGCGCGGCCGCGGGACCCAAAGAGGCGGTGACCATCACCGTGGCCAAGAAAAAGGGCGCGAACGCCAGCGTCGTTGCCCAAGAGGCCCTCGCCAAGGTGGAAGCCCTGCAAGGGAAACTCATCCCCGGAGATGTGAACATCACCGTCACTCGCAATTACGGAGACACGGCCAAGGAAAAATCCGATGAACTCCTGGAGCATATGCTTTTGGCCACGGTCGCCGTCATTATCCTGATCGCCTTTGCCCTCGGCTGGCGGGAGGCGATCGTCGTTGCCGTTGCGGTCCCCGTGACGCTGGCCCTGACCCTTCTGATCAACTACCTCTACGGCTACACCCTGAACCGCGTCACCCTCTTTGCCCTGATCTTCTCGATCGGCATCCTGGTGGACGACGCCATCGTGGTCGTGGAGAACATCCATCGCCACTTCAAACTTTACAAGAGCGAGCCCATGACTGCCGTCCGGGCCGTGGCCGAGGTGGGCAATCCCACGATCCTGGCCACCCTGGCCGTCATCGCCGCGCTTTTGCCCATGGCCTTTGTCTCGGGACTCATGGGACCCTACATGCGGCCCATCCCGGTCGGCGCCTCGGCGGCCATGGTCTTTTCGCTCCTCGTCGCCTTCATCGTCAGCCCCTGGCTGAGCACTATCGTCCTGAAGAAGGTAAAAAAAGGGGAGGGCTCCGAAGAAGCGGACGGAAGGATGCTGCGGATCTACAAGCGGATCCTGGGGCCGCTCCTGGAGAGCCGGGTTAAGCGGCTGACGGCCCTGGGGGGCGTCGTCCTGCTGCTGCTTTTGGCTGTCACCCTGGTTCCCTTGAAGAAGGTGACGGTCAAGATGCTCCCCTTCGACAACAAGAGTGAGCTCCAGGTCATCATCGATATGCCCGAAGGCCGGACCCTGGAGGAGACTGCGGCCCTGGCGCAGGAGATGGGCAGGTATCTCGGGACCGTCCCCGAGGTGACCGATTATCAGACCTATGTGGGCACGGCCGCCCCCTACAACTTCAACGGCCTGGTCCGCCACTATTTCCTGCGCGCCGGAAGCACCGTTGCCGACATCCAGGTGAATTTCGTCGCCAAGGGAGAGCGCAAAGAGCAGAGCCATGCCATCGCCAAAAGACTGCGAACGCCGCTCAAGGCCATCGCCGACCGCTACGGCGCCCGGATCAAGGTGGCGGAAATTCCGCCCGGCCCGCCGGTCCTTTCCACCCTGGTGGCGGAAATCTACGGTCCGGAGCCGCAGCGGCGGATCGAGATCGCCCGGCAGATCAAGCAGGTCTTTGCCCAAACCGACGGGGTGGTGGACGTGGACTGGTATCTGGAAGAGGACCAGCCGAAGATCCGTTTCAGCGTCGATCAGGGCAAGGCCGCCCGGGCAGGGGTGAGCGCCGAGGCCGTGGCCCAGAGCCTGCGGATCGCCCTTTCCGGCGCCGGTGTGGGGCTGCTCCACTTGGAGAAGGAAAGGGAGCCTGTCGAACTCTTCCTGCGGATGCCGCTCGAAAAAAGGGCCGATATCGAGAGCTTAAAATCGATCGGCATGCCGACGCCGACGGGCGGCATGGTCCCCCTTGCGGAACTGGTGAAGCGGCAGGACGGCCTGGCGGACAAGACGATCTACCGCAAGAACCTCAAGAACGTGACCTATGTCCTGGGGGATGTCGCCGGGACCGAGGAAAGCCCCGTCTATGCCATCTTGAAGATGAAAAAGGCGATCGAAAAGATCCAACTTCCCGAGGGGTATGGTCTGAAACAGTACTCCACCGTCCAGCCCTGGCTGACGGACACCTACTCGCTGAAATGGGACGGGGAATGGCACATCACCTACGAGGTCTTTCGCGACCTGGGGCTGGCCTTCGGGGCGGTCCTGATCCTCATCTATGTCCTGATCGTCGCCTGGTTTAGGAACTTCATCACGCCGCTCATCATCATGGCGCCCATTCCCTTGACCCTGGTGGGGATACTGCCCGGCCACTGGCTCTTCGGCGCCTTTTTCACGGCCACCTCGATGATCGGTTTCATCGCCTTGTCAGGGATCATCGTCCGGAACTCCATCCTGCTCGTCGATTTCGTGGAGATGGAATGGGGCGAAAAGGGGCATCTAAAAAATGCCCTGATCATGGCGGGCGCGGTTCGGTTCCGCCCCATCGTCCTCACCGCCGCGGCCGTGGTCGTCGGCTCCTTTGTCATGCTCTTCGACCCGATCTTCCAGGGGCTGGCGATCGCCATGATGTTCGGCGCCGTCGGCGCCACGGCCCTGACCCTGATCGCCGTGCCGCTGCTCTACTTCGAATTCTTCCGGAAACGTCCCTGCCCGTCGGCTGGAGAGGCGGACGATAGCTGCAAGACAGAAGCGGGTGAAAAACCGCGCTGACGAGCCGGTTGAGGGGAAATAAAGTTTCCAGGAGATGCGACGAAGGGCGGCAGGTGCAAAACCTGCCGCCCTTCTGTTTTTGGGAACCACCGGGCTGTCATCTCGGCCCTTCCGGCGGGTCCGGCTTCTTCTTCCCGTCCGGATCCGGACAGGTCGGGCGGAGTCAGGTCGGAATCCCCCGGCGCGGCAGGAGCCATCCCTGGATGAAAACCCAAATCGCGATCAGGAGCAAAAACCACAGCAGATCGTTCATGGCAAGCCTTTCTGTATTTCCATACCGTTGATACAGGGGTCCCTCAGCCCTGCAGGTTGCGGTCGATGAAGAGGGCCAGTTTGTCCTTGCTCGTGAGGCCGACCAGGGTTTCCCGCACCTTGCCGTCCCGGATGAACAGCAGTGTCGGGATGCTCTGCACCTTGTATTGCGCCGCCGTCTGCACGGAATCGTCGATGTTCACCTTGACCACCGCCATCCGGCCGTCATACTCCCGGGCGGTCTCTTCCAGAACCGGCGCGAGGGCCCGGCAGGGGCCGCACCAGGGCGCCCAGAAATCCACCAGAACCGGTTTCCCCTTTTCCAGCACGGCCGACGCGAACGTGGCATCGTCGGCATGTCCCACATAGTCTTTTTCTTCCATCATGGCCTCCCTCTTTCTCAGTCATCGGGCATCCGCCCGACCGGGGGATGCCTGTGACTGTAGGGTAAAAGAAGCGGGGGTGTTTGTCATTGATCCAGGTCAACGACGCGGAAGTCTTTGCAAAGGTGACTGTCCACTCCTCTTTATTTTTATGAATGACGAATACTTAGGTTGAAAGGCGGGGTCGCTCCGGCCACGCTCTTTTCAGGAAACACTTGACTCCTTCTTGGCGATCGGGTAAAGGGCGGTCATCGGTTTACACATACCGGAACACGGTGCAATTCCGTGGCGGACCCGCCGCTGTAATCGGTGAGGCCCTTCATGATGGCAAAATGCCGGTCACTGCCGGGAAAACCTGGTGGGAAGACTTCTGAAGGGCTGAAGACCCGAGAGCCAGAAGACCTGTGAAACCGTAACATAGCAATGAATCCGATGGTAAAGGGTTCTGACAGACACCTCTGTGTCCTGTTGGAGCCCTTTTTTTATTGTCCTGGAAGCAGGATGCAACAAACCAAAACAAGCAGAAAGGAGAAAGAAGATGAAAGCAAAGAAGATGAAGAAAGAGGTCATTGCCTATCGGAAGGCCTGCCAGGCCCTGGGCACCGGGTTGTCCCACTACATCCTGATGAATAGGAAAGCGAAGTAATGGCCGGGAAGAAAAACAGCGTTGTTGACGGTACGAAGGCCCCCTCGCGGGGCCGTTTCGTAAACACGGGAAACGGTCCGACCTTTCAGGAGATCGACATCGGCCATTCGGACTATGTTGCCATCATCGAACCCAAGACAGCCTTCTGGTCCCTGGTTCCCAAGGACGGCCACGCCGGGGTGCGGGACGGCGAGCTGCTGAAGTCCTATGGGAAAAAAGCCGAACAATTCGCCAAGGAGATGGATACCCTGCGGTTCGGCCTCAAGCCTTCGGCGGTCTATTTCAACCCCACCGAACGGTGCAACATGAACTGCACCTATTGCTATATCCCCGAACAGATGCGGCGCAAGGGCGAACACATGCCGGAAAAGAAGCTGCTCCAGGCCCTGGCCACGCTCAAGAAATATTTCCAGCGGACCCTGCCGAAGGGCGTCATGCCGCAGGTCATCTTCCACGGCGCCGAGCCGCTGCTCAACCGCCAGGCGGTCTTTGCGGGGATCGAGGAGTACAAGAAGGACTTCCTCTTCGGGATCCAGACCAATACGGCCCTCCTGGACGATGAAGCGGTCGCGTTTCTTTCGAAAAGGCAGGTGAGCATCGGGATTTCCCTCGATGCACCCACGGCCCGGATCTCCGATCGCACCCGGAAAAACTGGGACGGCCAGGGGATCTTCAAGCAGGTGGTGGCCGCCATGGAGCGGCTCAAAGGCTATGAGCACTGGAGCGTGATCTGCACGGTCACCGATGCCAACCTGCGCCATCTGAACAAGCTCGTGGATTTCTTCCATGAAAAAGAAGTCCCCATGTGTCTGATGAACATCCTCAGGTGCACCCTGCCCGAGTCCCGGAGTCTCAAGCCCGGCGATGCGGAAGCGGCCCGCTACTTCCTGGCCGCCCTGGATCGGACCTACGAGCTCTACGAGCAGACCGGGCGGCGGCTGCCGGTGGGCAACTTCGCCAACATTCTGCTCGCCATCATCGCGCCTGCGGCCCGCAGGCTCATGTGCGACATCTCGCCCTGCGGCGGCGGGCGGTGCTTCTTTGCCCTGGCGCCCAACGGGGAGATGTTCCCCTGCAGCGAATTCATCGGTCTGGAGCGGTTCCAGTCCGGAAACCTCTTCACCGACAAGATCGAAACGGTCCTTGAGTCCGAGCCTTTCCGGTTGGTCACGGAACGCAACGTGGACACCATCGATCCCTGCCGGCAGTGCGCCATCCGGCACTTCTGCGGATCTCCCTGTCCGGCCGAGGCCCACGAAATGAACGGCGGCATGGACAAGACCGGCGCCTTCTGCGAGTTCTACGAGGAGCAGGTGCGGTACGCCTTTAGGGTGATCGCCGACGGCAAGGTGGATGCCTACCTCTGGGACGGCTGGGACAAGGACCTGAAGACCACCTTTGTCTATTGAGCCATCGGTGGGAGTGATGAAGAAAAGAAGAGGGGCTCCCCGAGAGCCCCTCTTTCTTTTTGGCGTCTCTGCCGCGATGCAAAGACAGGACCTGGGGACGGGAACTTTTGCCCCGCCTGGCGATGGCAACAAATGACTTGCGGTTTGGAACCGGCCTCTGTAAATTTGGACGACCTGATCCCCGATGACCTGCAAAACAAAGGAGTGGACTATGAAGCGCATTGTTATGAGCATCCTGCTGATGGCCCTTTTGCCTTTCCCGGTCATGGGGGCCGCCCTCGACAAGGACACGGCGGCCAAAGGCATCGTCGGCAGTTGGAAACTGATGTCTTTTGAACGGCAAGGGCAACCGGTGAAATCCTATAAAGACCAGACGATTGTCTGGACCTTTGACGGACAGCGGTTTTCGGTCCGCGCCGAGGACCTGGGCGGGGAGATTCAGGACAGCTACCGTCTGTTGCGGTCCATGTTCCGGATCCGGACCACGATCATCATCTTGTCCGAGAAGCTCAAGAAAACGCATCTTCCCTATGGGAAATTCGTTGTCCGGTCGATCGACAAGGACATCCTGACCTTGGGGGACTGGGACGAAAAGGTGACCTACCGATTGCAGCGGGTTCCCAACTGATCGGTCCCCTCCGGTGCGAAGGACTCTGGCCCGTCATTCCCGCACCATCTCGGCCGGGCAAAGCGACCAATCAAGAAAAGGAGATCTTCCATGAATTTTGAATATCACAACCCCACCCATCTGATCTTCGGCGCCGGGTCCCTCGCGCGGCTCGGGGAAGCGGCGAGCAGGCAGGGCAAAAAGGCGTTGATTGTCACCGGCGGGGGCAGCGTCAAGCGCAACGGCACCTTCGATAGGGCTGCGGCCAGCCTCAAGGCCGCGGGGATGGCCTTTGCCGAATGCGCCGGCGTCGAGCCCAACCCGCGAATCGCCACGGTCCGGCGCGGGGCCCGGATCGCCCGGGAGGAAGGCTGCGACGTGATCATCGCGCTAGGCGGCGGCAGCACCATGGATGCAGCCAAGGTCATGGCCGCAGCCTTTTATTACGACGGCGACCCCTGGGACATGATCTATCACGGCCAGCCTGCGCCGCATGTCCCGACCCGCGCCCTGCCCGTCATCACCGTGCCGACCCTCGCGGCCACCGGTTCCGAGATGAACATGGGGGCGGTGATTTCGAACGAGGAGACGAAAGAAAAGTCCTTTGTCCAGGCCGAATGCCTCTATCCTGTGGTCGCGCTGGTGGATCCCGAACTCACTCTCAGCGTGCCGAAGGATCAGACCGCCTATGGCGTCTGCGACATCATCACCCACGTGACCGAAGGCTACTTCAACGGCGTGGACGGCACCCCTATCCAGGACCGGTTTGCCGAGGGCGTCATCGTCACGGCGATGGAATGGGGCGCCAAGGCCGTGGCCGACGGAAAGGACCTGGAGGCGCGCGCCCAGGTGCAATGGGCGTCCATCGTCGCCCTCAACGGCTGGGTGAACGCGGGCACCAATGGCGGTTTTCCCGTGCACATGATCGAGCATACCCTGTCGGCCTTTCACGACATCACCCACGGGGCAGGCCTTTCCGTGGTCAATCCGGCCTGGATGCGCTTTGCCGCCGCCCACCGGCCGGCAAAGTTCGTGCAGTTTGCCGAGCGGATCTTCGGCCTCAAGGCCAAAGGCCCCGAAGACCGGGATGGCGCCCTTCAGGGGATCGATCGCTTCGAGGCCTTTCTTAAGAGCATCGGCTGCCCCACCCGTCTGTCCGAGTTGAAGATCGACGATGCCCTGCTTGCGCGCTACGCCCAGGAGACCCTGCGGATCATCCACGACCAGAACGGCCGCCTGCCCGGCCGGCCAGCCATGACCGAGGCGGATATCGCCGGGGTTCTGCGGTCGGCACTGTAGCCTACGACGCCTTGAGGGAGATGGGGGCCGTGACAAGGGAACTCGGCGGTAAAGAAGGCGCCCATTGTGGGTGGAATGAACCATCATAAAAAAAGTGCTTGACAGGATTTCAGTATAGTACTATACTGTATACTATCATCGAAACCCAAAGGAATTTTTCAATGGAAAAGTTGAGCGCCGTCAACCTTTGGATCATGGGGCTGCTGATAAGTCGCCCCTTGAGCGCCTATGACATTGCAAAGATTCTGGAGACCGACATCATCGGGCGTCTCTTGAAGGCCAGCGTCCCTGCGGTCTACAAGAACATCAAGGAACTTCACAAGGCCGGTTATCTCGATGTGGAAAGAACACGTGCCAGCGAGATGCCTGAGAAGAAAGTCTATTCCGTGACTGACGCGGGGAAGACGTACTTCCTGAGGCTTATGGACTACTTCTCAGGCAACCTGTCGCCCCATTACTTCGAGTTCAATACCTTCTTGGCCAACATCGATAAGGTGGACAAAAAGACGGCCATGACAATGCTTGAAAACCTGCGGGATCAGTTCTGCACGATGAAAACGTGGATCGTGGCGCATGAGCAGGAGGCCCTGGAAAGAAATGTCGATTTTGCGGGAAGGGCGATCATCAAGCAGTACCGGATGATCATGCAGACGCTCATCGCCTGGATCGAAGAGGTGATCGAAGAGGGGCGGCACAGAGACGTTCTTTCCGGTGACGGGCATCTCCCCTAGGAGAGTCTCTTTTTTTGGCCTCGAACTATACAATATAGTACTGTTAAATAAAGGAGGCGCTATGGAGGACAGGCACTTGATCCAATTGAGAGAAGTCACCAAAACCTTTGAAAGCGGAGCAGGCAGCTTTACCGCACTCAAGCAGGTCAACCTGAACATTGCCGCCGGAGAATTCGTCTCCATCATAGGCAAGTCAGGAAGCGGTAAATCAACCCTTCTCAACATTCTCGCCGGAATCGACCGGCCAACGTCAGGGGCGGTCGTCGTCGCGGGCACGGCGGTTCACGGTCTGGATGAAAGCCGTATCGCCGTCTGGCGAGGCAAGACGATCGGGGTCGTGTTTCAGTTCTTCCAGCTGCTCCCCACCCTTACTGTCGTTGAGAACGTGATGCTCCCTATGGACTTCTGCCGCACCTATCCAGCCCGGGAACGCCTGTCGCGGGCTCTGGGTCTACTGGATAAGGTCGGCTTGGCAGATCAGGCCGGCAAGCTGCCGTCCGCGCTGTCCGGGGGCGAGCAGCAACGGGTCGCGCTCTGCCGCGCCCTTGCCAACGATCCACCGATCATCGTCGCAGACGAGCCCACGGGCAACCTCGATTCCCGCACTGCGGAAGCGGTGATGGGGCTATTCCGGGAACTCGCCGGCGACGGCAAGACGGTGGTGATGGTCACCCACGAGCGGAACGGCGTCAGAGGCATCTCCCGAAAGATCACGCTCAGCGACGGTATGATTGCCACCGACTGCAAGCAGGGGGTGGCGGATGGGGAGGGAAGATTATGACGACGCTGCGTTGGAAAAAAATCATGAGCGACCTATGGATTAACAGGAGTCGCTCCTTCCTGGCCGCCCTGGCGATGGTCATCGGGGTGATCGGCCTCGGCGCAGTTCTCTGCGCCTATGGAATCCTCATGCGGGAACTCGACGCCAACTATATGAGAACGAACCCGGCATCCATCGTCATTACGGTACAGCCGGCTACAAAGGACCTCGTAAATGCAGTCCGCAACTTCCCCGGAGTCGGAGAGGCTGAGCCCCGTGGCTTCTTTCAGGCCCGGGTCAGTACCAAAGACAATGAGTGGAAGACGCTGTTGCTATTCGTGATTGACGATTTCAGCGCAATGCGCATTAGCAAATCGAAACCCGAAGCAGGCACCTGGCCTCCCGGAAAGGGAGAGATCCTCATCGAAAGAGCCGCCTTTCGGGTCATCGATACAAATATAGACGACAGTGTGACGGTCCGACTGCCGGGCGTCGGCGAGCAGAGGCTGCGCATCGCCGGCAGCGCTCACGATCCTGCCCAGGCCCCGGCCTGGATGGAGGGGCTCGCTTACGGCTACGTGACTCGCGAGACCCTTGCCATGTTCGGCGATGTCTCGCTGAACGGAATCCTCCTCACCGTTGCCGAGCGGCCCCTGGACAAGGTTCACATCCGCTCCGTCGCGAAATCCGTCACGGACTGGATGGAAAGGGAAGGTTACAGGGTTCAACGCATCGAAGTCCCCGAGCCGGGTCACCATCCTCACCAGACGCAACTGAAGGCGCTGCTGTTCCTGCTGGAAACCTTCGGCGGCTTAAGCTTCATCCTGAGCGCCGTCCTGGTGATCACCCTTTTCGGAGCGATCATGGCCCAACAGGTCCGCCAGATCGGGGTGATGAAGGCGATCGGCGCCCGGACAGGGCAGATGGCCGCAATGTACCTCTGCGGCGCTCTTCTTCTCGGGTCAATTGCGGTTTTGGTCGGCGTGCCGCTCAGCGTCGTAGCGGCCCGGCTCTACTCGACCTTTGCCGCGGGAATGCTCAACTTCGAAATCGTGGATGCCTCTGTGCCGCTTTGGACCTACCTGGCCCTCGTGGGAATCGGTCTTGTCACGCCGGCCCTCGCGGCTCTCTATCCGGTCTACCGCGGCAGTCGCATCACCGTGCGCGAGGCGATCGCCGACTATGGGATCAACTCCCGCCAGAGGACCGGCAGCGGGTTCCTCGACCGGCTCTTCGCAGGGGTGAAAGGTCTCCCCAGGCCTCTTCTGCTTTCGCTGCGGAACACTTTTCGACGCAAGGGCAGGATCGCTCTCACCCTGGGAACCCTGGCCATCGGCGGTGCGATGTTCATTACCGCCCTCAATATAGGCGCTTCGATCACGAAGACCATCGGCGTTTTCCAAAACGCCATGAGATATGATTTAAGGGTCTCCCTGACGAAGCCGCTGCCAATCGAAGAGATCGCAGCGGTTGCGGCGAAGGTTCAAGGTGTAACCAGGGTCGAAGGGTGGGGTCGGGCGAAAGCTTCGCTTTTGTACGATGACGGTACGGAAGGCAACGAATTCCCCATCATGGCTCCGCCGCCGGAAACGGATCTGCTGCGGCTGGGGGTGATTGAAGGCCGATGGCTCACCCCTTCGGATGAAAGGGCCCTCGTTGTCAACCATATCTTCATGGCCCGGCAGCCCCATCTGAAGATCGGCGACGAAGTTGTCCTGCGCATAGAGGGAGAAAAGACCCCATGGCGTATCGTTGGGGTTATCCGGCAGATTGGAGAACCTACGGCCTTCGCCAACTATAGTTATCTCGCAAGCGCGATGAACCAGAAGGGCCTGGCGAGAACCATCGCCGTCGTCACTCAAGAACGCAGCATGGCAGCGCATCGGATCGCGGCCAAAGGCCTGGAACAAGCCTTCAAGGCGGCGGGGATAGACGTGACAGAGACCATAAGCATCTATGACATCCAGCGCATACTGGAGGACCACTTCCTGGTTCTGACGATGCTGCTCCTCTTCATGTCGGCCCTCATTGTGGTCGTAGGTGGACTTGGACTCATGACCACAATGAGCATCCAGGTCATTGAGAGGACCCGTGAAATAGGTGTCATGCGATCTATCGGCGCTTCCAGCCATGAGCTGCTCAAGATCATCGGTATAGAGGGGCTCGTTCTCGGGATGCTGAGCTGGCTCATCGCCCTCGTCCTGGCCTTGCCCATCAGCAAATACGTGGGTGACATCTTCGGGATGATATTCCTCCAGACCACCCTCGACTACGCCCTTTCTCCTTTCGGCTTTGTGCTCTGGCTGGGGGTGGTAGTGATCTTTTCGCTGGCAGCGAGCTTCATCCCGGCGAGGAAGGCAACCCGCCTCACGGTGAGGGAAACTCTGGCATACGAGTGAAGTGAATCTGCAATATCGTCAACCGCTAAACCGGCCGAAGGAGCGGGGGATTGGGGCCTGCCCCGCCCATCTCGCCTATATACAAAGGAATAAAAAGCGATATTGTCAGTTTCTCCCTCGCGATTGCTGTCGTCCGTCGTGGCAAAGTGGTGCCCCTGCCGCGATTCGAACGCGGGGCCTGCGGATTAGGAATCCGTCGCTCTATCCTACTGAGCTACAGGGGCTCTGAAGTGGTCTTCTTGGGAATGACGTTCCGTCTAACACGCTTTGCCGCAGGTGTCAATATATGCCTGCATATCGCGCTGTATCGCCTTCCGAGACCTGGAAGAGCTGCCGGGAAGGAAGGTCGATGCCGGTGAGGCAGCCCCCATAGACCGCCCCGGTGTCGATGCCGATCTTGTCGGCCGCGAGGAGCGGCTCGCGCTGGGGGGTGTGGCCGAAGACCACGGTCTTGCCGAAGGGCCGATCCGCGTCGATGAACTCGTGACGGATCCAGAGGAGGTCCCGAGGCGTCTGATCGGCCAGCGGGATTCCCGGCCGGACCCCTCCGTGGACAAAGAGATAATCGGGCGTTTCGTGGAAGAGGGGGAGGGAGGAAAGAAAGACGAGGTGTTCTTCCGGAAAGCCCACTCCTGCCCGGGCGTCGGCGGGAGTCAGACCGTAGGAGTGCAGGGTGGCCAGGCCGCCGTTGACGAAGAAGCGCTCCTCATCCTTTCCCGACCCGTAGTAATCGAGGAACATCGCCTCGTGGTTTCCCAGGAGGCAGATCAGGTTCGGGTGGGTTTTTTGCAGGGCAAGGAGCGTTTCGACGACTCCGCGCGGATCGGGGCCGCGGTCCAGGTAGTCGCCGATGCAGACCAGGGTGTCCCGGCGATCGATCCGGAACCGGTCGAGCAGCTTCAGCAGGCTGTCCCGGCAGCCGTGGATGTCGCCGATGGCCAGTAATCGACCCGACATGGCGCGATTCCCGTAGATGGCCTCTTGAAACCCTCAGCGGCCGTTGGGTTCGAAGAGGGCGTCGACGAACTCTCCGGCCTTAAAGGGCCGTAAATCGTCGATCTGCTCCCCGACGCCGATGTAGCGCAGGGGAATGTTCAGCTCCTTGGCGATCCGGACCACGACGCCCCCCTTGGACGTTCCGTCGAGCTTCGTCAGGATGAGCCCTGTGACCCCCACTTCGTCCTTGAACATCTTGGCCTGGATGATGGCATTCTGGCCGGTGGTCGCATCGAGGACGAGCAGGACCTCCTGCGGCGCCCCGGGGAGTTCCCGTCCCATGATCCGCCGCATCTTCTTGAGTTCTTCCATCAGGTTGACCTTCGTGTGGAGGCGTCCCGCCGTGTCGACGATGAAGACCCCGCGGCGGCCGGCTTTTGCGGCCTGCATGGCATCGAAGACGACCGCGGCCGGGTCGGCATTGGCCGCCTGGCGGATCAGCGGGACATCGGCCCGCCGAGCCCAGGTTTCGAGTTGTTCGATGGCCGCGGCGCGGAAGGTGTCCCCGGCGACGAGGGTCACTTCCTGGCCTGCCGTCTTCAACTGCTGGGCGAGTTTGCCGATCGTCGTGGTCTTGCCCGTGCCGTTCACTCCCACGACCATGAGCACATAGGGTCCCCCCGGCGGGATCGTCAGCGGCGCTTCGCACCTCAGAAGGATCTCCCGCATCGTCTCCCGCAGGACTCTGCGGAGGACCTCGGGGCTGCCCAGCTCCTTCCGGCGGACCTTTTCCCTGATGGATTCGATGAGTTCCGCCGTAAAAGCCGGCCCCACGTCGGCGCTGATCAGGGCCTCCTCCAGCTCGTCGAAGAGCGCCTGATCGATCTCTTTGCTGCCCAGGAGGATGTCGTCCACATCGGTCAAGAGCAGTTTCCGGGTCTTGGCGAGCCCCTCTTTCAGCCGGCCGAAGAAACCGGTTTTCCCGTCATCGTTTCCCATAAAACTTCCTTAGAGGGGGATCTTCCCCGCATT
Source organism: Deltaproteobacteria bacterium (assembly GCA_021817825.1). Lineage (GTDB taxonomy): Bacteria > Desulfobacterota > Syntrophia > Syntrophales > UBA5619 > JAKAFS01. The sequence continues at coordinate 27,500 of JAKAFS010000014.1, forward strand.
TTTACTTATTCGCCGGAACACATCGCCCGCAGCCAGGCCCGGTATTTGGGATCGGCCTCCCGTTCCGGATCGGCCGTCTCGACCGGAAGGTCGCGCAGGGGCTCCTTGTATTTTCTAAGGAGCATGAAGATCGCCTCGTGGCTCTCGCGGGGATCGCAGGCGCCCTCTTGGCGGTAGATCGAAACGCCGTTGACGGTCACCTCGAAGGCGCCATCGTTCTTTTCCAGAACCTGCGCCGGGATCTCGAAGCAGTGCCGGATGTCCCTGGCGAGACTCACGGCCTTTAACGTACAGCCTTCCAGGGGGCTGAAGGTGATCTGCACCCGGGGGGACTGGAGAATTGATTCTGGATTCATGAGCGTACTCCTATTGCCGATGGGGTCACGTTTCAGAGGGGCGAGGATAAGAAAAGCGCTCCGTCCTGTCAAGGAGATTCTCTGCCCTCTTTCGCTCCGTTAGCCCCTTTTTCTTGACAAAGGGCGCCTCTTTTCTTATACTTCGACGCCTTGACGCCGCCATGCCCGGGCATTTCCGCAGAGGGCGGCTGGGCGAACCGCCGGGGGCTGCGTCCGGAAAAACCCGGCACCCGTCGCAATCAGACAAATATTCGAGATTCACCCAAGGAGGCCACCGATGGCAAAGATTGACGCCTTTTTTCAGCTGATGCATGACCAGGGAGCATCGGACCTGCATCTCGTTTCCGGCCAGCAGCCGGCGATCCGCATCCGGGGCGAGATCGAGCGGATCAAGTTCGACGTGCTGACCTCCGACGCGCTCAAGGGAATGCTCTACGAGATCACCCCGGAGCACAAGGTCAAGCAGTTCGAGGAGACGGGAGACGTGGACTTTGCCTACGAGATCCCGGGCCTGGCCCGTTACCGTGCCAATTTCTTCCAGCAGCAGTTCGGTTGCGCCGCAGTCTTCCGGGAGATCCCGAGCAAGATCGTGACGGCCGCGGAACTGGGGCTTCCTTCGGTCATCTCCAAGCTGGCCTCCCTGCCCCGCGGCCTGGTCCTGGTGACGGGACCGACGGGAAGCGGCAAGTCGACGACGCTGGCGGCGATCATCGACGAGGCGAACCGGGTTCGGAAGGACCACATCATCACCATCGAAGACCCCGTCGAATTCGTTCACCAGAGCCAGGGCTGCATCGTGAACCACCGGGAGGTCGGCAAGCACACCAAATCCTTCACCGCGGCCCTGCGCGGGGCGCTCCGCGAAGATCCGGACATCATCCTCGTGGGAGAACTCCGCGACCTGGAGACGATTTCCTTGGCCGTCGAGGCCGCCTCGACGGGCCATCTGGTCTTCGGCACCCTGCACACGACCAGCGCCGCCAAGACGGTGGACCGGATCATCGAGGTCTTCCCGTCGAGCGAGCAGCAGCAGATCCGTTCCACCCTGGCCGACGGCCTCAGGGCCGTCATCGCCCAGGTCCTCTTCAAACGGATCGACAAGAAGGGCCGTTGCGCCGCCCTGGAGATCCTGATCGCGAACTCGGCGGTCCGGAACCTGATCCGGGAATCGAAAACCTTCCAGATCCCCTCGATGATCCAGACGGGGAAGAAATACGGCATGCAGCTTCTGGACGACGCGATTCAGGAACTGCTCAACAAGGGCTGGATCAGCGGGGACGAGGCCTACATGAAGGCCAACGACAAAGGGCGTTTCCGTCCCTTCCTGAAAAACCCGCCCACTGATTTCACCGAGGCATAAAGGCAAGGCGTCAGCCGCTACTTTGGCAGGAGGTCAAGGATGAGAAAACCGGAGATCGATTATATCCTGGGGAAGATGCTCGATGCCTTCAAGAATGTGTCGGACCTGAACATCACGGTGGGGCGGCCGTTCCAGGTGGAGAGTTCCGGACAGCTCTCCGGGGTGGAACTGGACCCGCCCCTTGCGAAGCTCACCCCTTTTCAGACCGAGATCTTCGCTTTGAACCTGATCAACCAGGACCGACGGTTGACGGAGATCCTGCTGAAGGAAGGCTCCTGCGACTTGTCCTACGAACTGCCGGGCAAGGCCCGCTTCCGGGTGAACATCTTCTCCCAGCGGGGAAACTACTCGGTGATCCTGCGCAAGCTCGAAACGCGGATTCCGACCTTCGAGGACTTGAATCTTCCCGAGGCCTTCCGCCAGATGGCCGAAGAGAAAAACGGGATCATCCTCGTCACCGGCGCCACGGGAAGCGGAAAATCGACCTCCCTGGCGGCCCTTCTCAACGAGATCAACGAACAGAAGTCGGTCCACATCGTGACCCTCGAAGATCCCGTCGAATTCTCCCATCCCCACAAGAAAGCCACCTTCAATCAGCGGGAGATGGGGAACGATTTCGATTCCTTTGCCAGTGGGCTGCGGGCGGCGCTCCGTCAGGCGCCGAAGGTCATCCTCGTCGGGGAAATGCGGGACCGCGAGACGGTGGAAATCGGCTTGTCCGCCGCGGAAACGGGCCATCTGGTCCTCTCCACCCTGCACACCGTGGACGCCGGCCAGACGATCAACCGCATCCTCGGCATGTTCTCCACCGAAGAGGAAAACCAGATCCGGATCCGGCTGGCCGATACGGTCCGCTGGATCATCTGTCAGCGGCTCCTGCCCAAGGAGGGCGGCGGCCGGGTGGCGGCCTTCGAGATCATGGGCTCCAATCTGCGGGTGAAGGACACGATCCTTCACGGCGAATCGGAAGGAAAGACCTTCTACGAGATTATCCAGGCGGGGAAGGCCTTCGGGATGATCACCTTTGACGACTACATCATCGAACTCTTCAAGCGGGGATCGATCAGCGAAGAGACCGCCAAAGCCTACGCCTCCAACAAGGGGATCGTCAGCCGCGGCATCGATTCCGTCAAGAGTTCCATGGGACAGTCCACGACGGATCTGGGAAAACTGGAAGTGGACAAAAGTTATGGCAAGCCGGAAAGAAGATTCTGACAGGCTGTTGAAAAACGCTCATCTGCTGCGTTGCGCTGCAAGCCTCATCGCTCGACGTATGTCCAAAATACGCCTCGCTCTTCGGCTTTTGCGCGCCTTGCATCTGACCATTTTTGAACAGCCTGTCTTGTCGCGTTTCTCAATACCTTGATGAGGGGAGCAGATGATGGAAGAGGGAAAGACCCTTGTGAATGAGGCGGTTGCGGCCGGTGACGATCCCGCGGACCGGTCCTTCGATTTCGTCGGGGGCGGAGGCGCGACGGCGCTGGTCTGCGAACCCGATCCGGCCCTACAGGAAAAGATCGGCGGCGATCTTGCGGCGTTGGGGTATCGGATCACGACGCCGGCGACGGCCAAGGAGGCCCTCAAGGCCATGCGGTTTCACGTCTTCGACGTCGTGGTGGTCAACGAGCGGTTCGATACCGAGGACCCGGAGGCCAACGATGTTCTCCGCTATCTGGAGAGCATGGCCATGGCCACGCGGCGGCGGTTCTTCGTGGCCCTGGTCGGCGCCGCCTTCCGAACGATGGACAACATGGCCGCCTTCAATCGGAGCGTCAACGTCGTCATCCACCTCAATAGCATCGATGAAATAGGCAAGATCGTCAAACAGGGGGTGGCGGACAACCGGGCCTTCTATCACGTCTTTCTAGAGACGCAGCGGAAAACCGGAAAGGGATGAATGTCCTGCTTGGCGATTATTCATCCAATTCTTTGCGGATGGCCACGCCGATCTTCTCCAGGACGTAGGGCTTCCGGACATAGGTCCCGGCCCCCAGGGCCTGGGCCTGACGGACACGGTCCGTTTCCGAAAAGCCGCTGACGATGACGGCTTTTTGCTGCGGATGCAGGGCCAGCGTCTGGCGGTAGGTGTCCAGACCGTCCATCCCCGGGTCCATGATCATGTCCAGCAGGAGCAGATCCACGTTCCGGGTCTTTAAAACCTCCACCGCCTCCTCGCCGCTGGCGGCCGTGGTGACATGGTAATTCAGCTTCTGAAGGATCTGGCTGGCCAGTTCGCGCTGTTCCTTGACGTCGTCCACCACCAGGATCGATTCGCCTTTTCCCATGTATTCCGATACGACCGCAGGGGGGCTCTCGGGGGCGATCTCTTCCCTGGTCACCGGGAAATAGAGGGTAAAGACGCTGCCTTTGCCCTCTTCGCTCTGAACGTCGATATAGCCCTTGTGATCCTTGATCGTCCCCCAGACCACGGCCAGCCCCAGGCCTGTTCCGCTTCTGCCCATCACTTTTTTGGTATAGAAAGGCTCGAAGATATGGGGCAGGTCGGCGGCGGCGATCCCTTGCCCCGTGTCGGTCACGGAAAGGGTGACATAGTCGCCTTCCTGGAAATCTTCATACCCCCCCTGGACCGGTCGATCGAGGTAGCGATTGCCCGTCGTGATGGTCAGGGTGCCTCCATTGGGCATGGCTTCGACGGCGTTACAGACCAGGTTGAAGAACGTTTTTTCGAGATGGATGGGAGATCCCAGGATGTTCAACAACTCTTCGCCCAGATAGATCTCCATGCGCGTCTGGGGATGAAAAGAATAGAGCTTCTCGAATTCGGGCGATTTTTGACAATCGGTGACGAGCCGGTTGAGGTTGACGACCACGCCGGTCTGGACTCCCCGGCGGGCCAGGGTCAGCATGTCCTGAACGATGGCCGCCGCTTTTTCGCCGCCGCGCATGATGTTCAGGATGTGAGGCCGGGTGGGGCTCGCGGGATCGGTTTTGTCGAGGAGCAGTTCCGCATAACCCACGACGATGCCCAGGACATTGTTGAGATCGTGGGCGACGCCGCCCGCCATGGTGCCCAGGGCCTGCATTTTTTCCAACCGTTGCAGCCGCTCTTCGAGACCCCGACGCACTTCCTCGGCCTTTTTCCTCTCCGTGGCGTCCTGAGCCATGCAGATGAATCCCAGGGAGCGTCCTGCCGCATCGTTCATGACCGAGACCGAAAGGGAAACGGGAATTCTTCGACCATCTTTGGCCCGATAGACCTTCTCCACGATTCCCATGAGGTAGATCGAAAAGAGGTTTTTCCCCGTTTCTTCCCTCTCCGGATCCTCGGAAAAGATCATTTCAAAGGACTGACCGACGAGTTCCCTATCCTGATACCCCAAAAGACGGCAGGTGGCTTCGTTCACGCTGCTGATGGCCCCTTCGGGAGAAACCACGACCAGGGCGTCGTTCATGCTCTTGATGATGTTGGCCACATACTCCTTCGACACCGTCGTTTTTTCCAGATCTTCGGCCATCTGGTTGAAGCTGTCGACGAGCATCCGGATTTCCCCGGTCGTCTCGATTGCGACGCGGGAGGAGAGATCCCCTTTTGCCAGCCGGGCGGCGGCATGACCCAGCTTGACGATCGGATCCAGGATCGCCTTTTTAGAGGCGATAAAAAGCATGAAGGCCAGGAGGATCGCCACCACCGCGTTGAGCGCGATGACAGAGAAGACCGTGAGGGCAATCTGCCGATGAATCCCGCGCTTGGACAGACAGATGACGACCGAGCCGATCAGGTCGGCGCCCGTCACGATCGGCGCGGTCACCTCCATAATCGGTTCCTTCCCGTTGATCGCCGCGATGATCTCCGGCATTTTCCTCTCGGTCGGCAGGTCTTCCAGTATTCCCTTGAGCCTTGGCGATTGATAGTTGATGCTGGCATGCTGGGAAGTGACCGGAACCCCCTGGGCGTTTCGAATGACGGCGTAGAGGATATCCTCGTCCTTGGTCGCTTCGTTGACGATCGCGTCGAGCTGGATGACGTCTTCGGTGAGCAAAGGGTCCTGGCTGAGCTTGGCGATGTAGGCGGCGAAACTCAGTCCTTTGGTCTCCAGGGAATGGTTGAGCATGACCCCCTCGTTGACGGCGATCACGCCGCTCAACAGACCGGTGCCGGTCAGCAGAATGAGGAGGAGGTTTCTTAAAAACCGGTATCGGAGGCTGCTATGGATGTCGATTCCGCGCATGGGTCGGGCTTCCCTTTTCTCGGGGTTCGGAAACGTTTTCCCCCGTCCGCGTCCCTCTTTACCGTTGCCGTGGGTACCTACAGCGGTTATTCGATGGCTTTGGTCACGTACTCCATGATGCAGTCATCGCGATACCGGCGGTCTCTCATTTGGCGTTGACAATAAGAGAAGCGCTGGAGACTGTCAAGGAGGTTTTTGTCCCCGCCCAGGGGCGCATCAGGGTGATTTCGGGCGAAAAAAAGGTGCGGAGGCCTTTTCAGGGGCAGCGTCCTTGGCTGTTGCAGGGCGCCTCCATGCGGCGGAGGGCGGCCAGGGAAGCATCGGCCAGCCCCGCGGCGGCGTAAGCGGCGGCCAGACGCAGCAGGTAGCGGGGATTTTTCGGTTCGGCGGCAACGGCTTTTTGAAAGGCTTCCACGGCCATAAGCGGCTGCTCCGCTTTGGCCAGGCCGTTTCCCAGACGGTTCCAGCACGCTCCTGCTGCCGCAGGATTAAGCGCGACCGCATGGGCGTAGGTCTCCGCCGCGGCGTCCGGCTTTCCGAGGCAAATCAGAACGTCGCCCAGCGCCATTCGATAGAGCGGCTCATCGGGACAGAGGGCAAGGCAGCGCAGCAGCGCCGGCCTCGCCTGCTCGGGATAGCCCTTGCGCAGACAACCGTCGGCCAGACGGCAGAAGAGGGCGGGAGCGTCCTCGGGGTCGAGTTCCGCTGCCCGGAGATAGGCCGCTTCGGCCCCCGAGGGATCGCCGGCGGCGATCCGGGCATTGCCCAGTCCGCACCAGTGTCCCGGAACATCCGTTTCCAGGACGGTCAGTTTCTCGAAGACTGCTGCGGCCGCGTCACTTTTTTCTGCCGCAAGGTAGGACTCGCCGAGGGTCCGCAACAGGCCGGCGTCTTCCGGCTGGGCCGCGACGGCCCGCTCGCAGACCGACAACAGCTTTTCCCAGCGCATTTCTTCCCGGTAGAGGCGGACCAACTCGTCATAGGCAAAACCGGTAAAGATGCCGCGGGAGAGTTCCCTGTCCAAGAGACGTTCGAAACAGTCCGCTGCTTCCTCTTTCCTTCCGCTGTCATGGAGCGCCCAGGCGAGGGTCAGCAGGAGAGATTCCTCTTCGGGGGCGCTTTGGACCAGCTCCCTTAAGATCGGGACCGCCTCGGCGGGGCGTCCCTGGGCGATGAGGGTGTCGGCGCGCCGACGTTCGGAGGCGGGTTCTTTAGCCATCGGATAACGGTATGGAGGGAATTAAAACCCCGGAGGGCCGTGGCGACCCTCCGGGGAGTGCATTTAGCAACCGCTGCACGAGGAGCCGCAGCCTTCTGCCTGCTTCAGGCTCGATGTCAGCTTGAAGCCCGATCCCCGCGGGGTCGTGACGAACTCGATGGCGATCGGTTTCACCTTTTCCAGAAGGGTCTTTTCCACCACGTAGGTGACTCCCCGGTCTTCGAACACTTCATCTTCCTTTGTCGACTCATCCAGAGCCATGCCCAATGAGGGCCCGGATCAGCCTCCCTCCTGCATCAGGACCCGTATGGAAGGGGCCTCGGTGCGATCCTTGAGGAACTCCTTGATCATCTCGCTTGCTTTTTCGGATACGGTAAACATGTTTATCTCCTTTGGGACGGACATTCCGTCCGCCTATTTTGGCCCTAACTTAGCGATTAAATCCTTTTTGTCAAATCATTTTTCATTCGGCCCGGGGACCTGCGACGCCCCGGCGATAAAGATTGACAGGAAGGAAGCGCCTCCTTATGATGGGTCCATCTTGAAGGCGTTCCAAGACGTCTTTTGCACAAATTGAGGAGGTAGCCACCGATGGAACCATCTGCGTTGTTCCGGGAGATCCCCTGCCGGTATTTCACCCAGCCCGGTCCTGCCAATAGTTCGGCGGTCCTTGCGGCCGTCAACCGTCGGGCGAAAGAACTGGGTTTGCAAAAGGTGGTCCTGGCGACGAATACCGGCGGGACGGCCTATGAGGCGCTGCGCCTTTTCGATCCGGGGCTGAAGATTATTGCCGTGACCCACGAGACGGGGTTTCGGGAGGCGAATGGGCAGGAATTGCCGGAAGCCGAGCGCCGGGCCTTGCAGGGCAAGGGCGTAGCGGTCGTCACTGCGGCCCATGCCTTCGGGGGTGTCGGCCGCGCCATCCGGAACGCCTTCGGCACCTATCAGGCCAATGAATTGATCGCTGCCACTTTCCGTCTCTTCGGGCAGGGGATGAAGGTGGCGGTCGAAGTGACGCTGATGGCGGCCGACGCCGGACAGGTCCGGACCGATGAGGACATCATCGCGGTCGGCGGCAGCGGGCGAGGGGCCGATACGGCGCTGGTCCTGAGGCCGGCGACGAGTTCCCATCTCTTCGACCTACAGGTCAAAGAGGTGATCTGTAAACCGGTGAACCTGAAATAGCGGATGCCTCTGCATCCCGTGCAAGGAGACGGGGAATGAAAAGAGGACTCGGTCCTTTTGTCGGCGTCCTGGTCGGCGCACTTCTGGCGGCGGGCCCTTCCGCCCGGGCGGAGAATTACACGATCCGGGGAGAGATGGGTGCGGAGATCCGCTATGAATTGCAGCAGCGGATCACCGCGGGGACCGGTGTCCGGCAGACCACCTTGAGCTTCGTCATGCCCCGGAGTTTTTTGTCGCCCACCTTCCGCCAGGAGGTGCGGAATGCCGATCTCTCCTTCGTTCCCCTTCCCGCCGAGCGGGTCAGCAACGAAGATGGCCGGGGAAACCGGATCGTCACCGCGACCTGGAACGGTTCTCCCGCCTTTATCGACGTGCGGCTCGTCGTCGATCTGGTCAATGCCACGGGGCTGGCGACCATCGAGACGCAAGCCCCTTTCCCCCTGGCGGCGGTCGCAGGGGAGGGACGGGCCTATCTCGGGGCGACCGAACAGGTCCAGTCCGATCATCCCCGCATCCGCGCCCTGGCGGCCGAGCTGACGCAGGGGGTCACGACGCAGTTCGACGCGGTCCAAAAGGCGATCTCCTGGGTGGTGGACCGCGTCTCTTACGTGAATCCGCCCCAGCAGGTCGATGCCCTTTATGCGCTGGAGTCGGGCAAGGGGAACTGCCAGAATTTTTCCCATCTGAGCGCCGCCCTCCTCAGGGCAAGCGGCATTCCCGTGCGGATCGTCAACGGGGTGACCCTCAACCGGCCCTTCGACGTGGCCTGGCAGCAGGGGGTGATGACCTTCAAGATGGGGCAGGGACGCCACTCCTGGATCGAGGTCTGGTTCCCCGATCTGGGCTGGGTGCCCTTCGATCCCCAGAATTCGGAACTGTTCGTCTCCAGCCGGTTCATCCGCATCGAGGTGGGGGTGGACAACAATGAGACCAAGAACGACGGGTTGCTCCGCTGGACGCAGGCCCGCGATGCCCAGCTCAAGCCCCATCTCCAGGAAACGATCCAGGCGGATTTTCGCAAGGACCAAGTCGCCCTGCGGGGAAATCGCGAAACCTACGGTCCCCGCAACCTGCTGCTGTGTCCCGATGTCCGGGCCTCGTTCCAGCCGCTCGCGATCAAGCCGGTGCCGCCTCCGCCCGTGTTCGGCGAAGCGGAAAAGAGGGCCTTCCGCTACGAGCTTCCCTACCTTTACGGCAACCTGGAATTTCCCGAGGGAGTGGATTTTGCCTTCCCGCGGGTGACCCGCTCTACCGGCGGCGACGCCTTTGAGATGCGCCGCAACTTCCTGGTGGAAACCGCCGAATACGTGACCACGAACCTGACGCAATACGCCCAGATGGTCATTCTGCAAAAGCCGGTGCGGCTGGATAAGGTAGGATTGGCGCTGCACGCCTTCGGGGGGGAGGGGGCGCTCTGGGTGGACCTCTTTGCCGACAAAGAGGGAACGCCGGGTGCGCCCATCGCGGCCAGCGCTCTCAAAAACCTCGAAGAAATCGACCCGCGGCCAGGCTATCGGTGGGTGGATTTCGATTTCGGCGGGGAGGCGCCGGTCCTGATGCCGGGCGCCTACTGGATCGCCCTGGGCTTTTCGGGGAGCCCCATCGTCAACTGGTTTTTTACCTACGGCAAACCGGTCGGTCCCGTGCAGGGGACGCGCTACAAAGGGGTCTTCCAGGAAGCATGGAGCGGCGCGCTGAATTATGAGTTCAATTATCGGGTCATCGGCAGGACGACGCGATAGGCTGTTGAAAAAGGCTCATCTGCTGCGCGCCTTGCATCTCAACCTTTTTGAACAGCCGGTCCCCTTCCCTGGCGGTCTTGGCTAAAAGGGCTCCGGGAAGGGCAGCGGCAGTTGCTGCCAGCGGGCGAGGCAGCGTCGGCAATGCGACCGTTGTTCCGCTCTTGCCCGACAGGCGTCCACGTCGATGACGTAGCCGTGCCGCTCGCACCAGCGATTTTCCGCCGCCGGCAACACCGGCGGCGGTTCCGTCACGGTTTGTTTTTCCGATTCTTTCACCCAGCCTGCTTGCATTTGACAACCTTTTCTTCTTTTCTGACGTCGTGCCACGCCGTCCGGGGGCCCGACGCCGGTAGCGCGCCTTTGCGGATCGCGCCGTCCGGCGGCGGGTTTCTCCCTGACCGAATCGGCAGAACTACTTCTTCACCTTTGCCGGTTTCTTTGCGGCCGGCTTGGCCTTGGCGACGGCTTTCGCGGGCTTCTTGGCGACTGCCTTCGCCGGGGCGGCTTTTTTCGTCACTGCCTTCGCCGCCTTTTTTACGGGCGACTTTGCGGCCTTGACGGCCTTTGCCTTGTTTGCTGCCGCCTTTCCCTTCGCCATGGGTTTGGCACAGCAGAGAACATCCGCCGCGGCGCATCCGCATGCCTCGTCGACGACCATCACCAGACCGCATACCTCACAACTCAGCACATCGCCCTTCTTTACCTTTGCCATCTTCATTTTCTCCTTTCGCTTCAAAGTCGATCCTGTCTTTGAGGGATCCGGACCCGCCGGAGAGTCCTGGAGGCAAGATCGCGTACCAACCTTTCATCCCACCGCGCTTTTCGTCCGCGCTTCGCGGAGGGGACCGAAAAAATCCCCGATCAGCCGGGTTACCTCGCCGGGTCGTTCCATGGGGATCATGTGGCCGGCCTGTTCGATCACCCGATGATCGCAGACGGGCAACAGGGAACGGATCCGGTTGAAGTCGATCAACTCCTGCATTTCGCTCTTCTCTCCTTCGAGCAAAAGCACCGGGCAGGAAACCTTGGGCAGCCAGGGCCAGGGATCGAATCGGGCCCCGCCCATGAAGAGCGCCGCTTCGCTTCGCGGGCTACAGGCGAGTTGCAGACCGCCGTTTTGAGCTTCCGACATGCCGTGCTCGAGGTAGAGTTCCACCATCTCTTCATCCCATCCCTGGAACAGAGAGCGGCCGTTCAGATAGGACCTTGCCTCGTCGCGGTTGGGCCAGAAGTTGGTCCGCTTGAGCGCTTTGGCGGCAAAGGGATGCTGCTCCGGGGTGAGCTGTCGTTGATAGAATTCTTCGGTGAGCAGGATAGGTTCGATCAGGACCAGACCTGCCGCCGGAAGTCCACAGAGGGCATGGGAAAGCATGAGGACCGTTGCCCCCATGGAGTGGCCGGCCAGAAACGGTCTTTCGATGCCCAGGGCATGGCAGAAGCGGACAATATCCTTGGCCAGCGTTACCCAACTGAGTCCGCCGTCGTGCGGATCGGCCGGGCGGTGGTTGCAAATGGAGGGAGCCAGAATGTGGTAGGAATGAGCCCATTCCCGCGCCAGGGGATGCCAAAGCCAGGGCTGGAAGCCGGTGGCATGCAGCAGGAGCAGGGGCGGCCCCTCACCGGCATAGCGGAGGTAGGCAAGTTCCGCGTCCCCGAGATTCTGCCTGCCTGCCTGCGGTTGGCACTGGCCGGCGGTATTCACCGGATGAAGCACCTGCAAGAAAAACGCAAGGAGGTATCGGCTTTTTCCCTTGCCATCTCGTCAGCCTCCGGCAATCGCTGGGAATGCGGTGCAGGTTTGAATTTCTCGTCCAAGATCTTTTGCCCTTCCGGCAGGCCTGTGGCTGCCTGTTCCAAAGCGATCAGTAATCGGTCAACTGGGCCAAGCCTCGTTCGCCGACCAGGATGATCCGCGTATGGTTGAGACGGTTGGAGATGACCTTGGCCGTGGCCGTCATGACCAGGTAGCCCAACGCCGGATCATCATCCATGAGCTTGCGCAGGGCGAGCGCATCCAGGGCGATCGCCTTGACCCGGTCGATGCAGAGCGCCCCGAGGGTGTAGAGGTAGGGGGCGACGACCGCCGACCATCCCTGGGATTCTCCCTTGGTGATGACATCCACGGTGACCTGTAGGGGCGGTTTGTGAGGGCCCAGGTAGCTGTCCATCGTCAGGATCGCCTTGCCCTCTTCGATCATGAACAGCGCCCGCGCCGGATCGCCGTTCTTGTACATCGGGACGCCGGCCTCGAATATTTCCTCCTTGGCCGTCGTGACCAGCCTTGCGAGTTGCGCATCACTGAACCCTTTGAAAAACTCAAACGCTTTCAATCGATCGGTCGAGATCATAGGCGGTTTACCTCCTTCGTCCTTTCACGGTTCATTGCACCCGGCGCCGGATCATCCATCCACTTGAAAAAGCCGGTGAAAATATATCAAGCTTTTCGGGCAAATGCCATAAAAAAATACGCCTCCGGCCGGGAGCGTCTCGCAAAAAGGATTGCAGGAATTCCTGAAAATCTCTAGAGTGGAAAAAAACGGGGGTGGACGTGTTGAAGGGGAAAATCGGCGGTTTGATGCTGGTGGGATTTTTGCTGCTCCTGCTCGGGGGCGGCGAGGCGCGGGCGGTGATTCGCGATCTGAAGGAACTCAGCCAGAACCCGGCCGCGTATCTGGACCGGGGCACGGCGGATCGCCCCCTGCTGTTGCCGGAAGTGCAGGGTCGCCTGAGCGGCGAGTATGAACGCCTTTACTTTGCTCCCTGGCATCAGGCGGAACCCCGCCACACTCTGGAGCAGGTGACCTGGGGGTTTCGGGAGTACGGGGCCAATCCCGGTTTCGCGAAGAATGGCCAGAAACGCTCTGCCGCGTGGGTCCGGGAAATGGCCGCCAACGCGCATCTCGAAGATTATCCGCAGGGCGGATTTCCCGCCGTGCTCGTCAAACGGGCCGATTTCCGGGTCCTGCCCACGGGAGAATCGCATTCCAGCTATCCGAACCCGGCCAGCGGTTACGCCTTCGACAACCTACAGGAGTCTTCCGAACCGGAGGGAACGCCGATCCTGGTGACCCAGGTGAGTCGCGATCGGAAATGGGTCTTGGCCGAGACGAGCGCCACTCTCGGTTGGATTCCGGCCTCAGCTGCGGCCCAGGTGGACCAGGCATTCATGAGGCGTTGGGAAAACGGAAAGCCCGTGGCGTTCGTTCTGGACGATATTCCCGTCCGCGACGAGCGGGGCGCCTTTCTGTTCCAGGCGCCCTTGGGAGCGATCTTTCCGAAAATCGGCGAGCGGGACGGTCGGGTTTCGATCCTGACGGCGGTGCGGGACAAACAGGGAAAGGCGCAGCTTCGGAACGGCTGGGTGAAAAGGGCGGCGGTGGCGGACAAGCCCCTGCCGTTTACCGCCGGCCGCGTGGCGGCCCTGGCCGCGGCCCTGGCCGGGGAACCTTATCGCTGGGGAGGGTTGGACGGGAAAAGGGACTGTTCCGCCCTGGTTCAGGATCTCTTCGCCCCCTTCGGTCTCTGGCTTCCCCGCAATTCCCGGGAGCAGGCCGGCGCCGGCCGGTTTGTCAGCTTCAAGGATCTCGCTCCGGCGGAGAAGGAGGCGCTGATCATACGTCAGGGGGTCCCCTGGCGAACCCTTCTCTGGACGCCGGGCCATATCATGCTCTACATCGGCGTTCATCAGGGCCGGCCCCTGATCTTCCATAATTTCTGGAGCATCAAGACCCGGGATGCCGCCGGAAAACAGGGGCGGATCATTGTGGGGCGCGCTTCGGTCACGACGTTGCACCCGGGACGTGAGCTTCCCGATCTGGACCTCCCCAGGGCCGACGTTCTTTACGGACTTGCGGGGATGACGCTCCTCGGGGAGCCTCCCGAGTCCGGCGCGCCGGTGCCGGAGGCGGCGCCATGAGCCGGACGCGCCCGGTGCCGGGTCAGGGGAAAAAGGCGCAAGGGCCTTCCCGGGCCCGCTACAAGTTGACGATCGAATACGACGGAACCGGATTCAGCGGCTGGCAGTCGCAGACCAACGCCCGGAGCATCCAGGGGACGCTCATCGATGCGGCCCGGGAATTCTTCGGCGGCGAGGTGGATCTCCAGGGGGCGGGCCGGACCGACGCCGGCGTCCACGCCCTGGGCCAGGTCGCGCACCTCGAAGCGCCGCGCCGTCTGCCTTTGCAGCGGATTAGGGTCGGTTTGAACGATCTCCTCCCGGCCCCGATCAACATCCTCAAGGTCGAAGAAGCGCCCGCCGGATTCCATGCCCGCCACTCGGCCAAAGCCAGGGTCTATCTCTACCTGATTTCACGCACCCGGACCGCCTTCGGGAAGCGCTATGTCTGGTGGGTGAAGGACGATCTCGACCTGGTCCGGATGCAGGCGGCGGCGGAAGTCTTTCAGGGTTTTCACGATTTTGCCACCTTTGCCGACAAAAGGATCGACAAGCACCTTTCCACGGAGGTGCAGATCGACCGGGCGGAACTGGAGTCTTGGGGCGATCTGATCGTGGTGCGGATCGTCGGGTCCCATTTTCTCTGGAAGATGGTGCGCAGGCTCGTGGGCATGATGGTCGAGGCGGGACGCGGGAGCCTCTCCAGGGACGCCGTCAGAAGGATGCTCACCGAGCCCTCTGCGCTGCCCGCCCAGTGCACGGCGCCGCCGTCGGGGCTCTTTCTGGCCCAAGTCCTGTACGAGAAGGAGCGCCTGGCGCCGCTCGCCTTGCCGCCCTTCCCGCTTTTCTTCCGGTAAGACGGCGGTTTTTGTCATGTAAATGGAACCCCTTGACCCTACGCCCCATAACGAAAGGAGAACGCCATGAAGAAGATTATTGCGCTGCTGTCCGCCGCCTTTTTTGCCCTTACCGTCCTTGCCTTTGCCGCCGATGAGTTGCGGCCTTCCCAGAAACTGATGCGGGAGCGGGCGGCCTGGATGGCGGCAATGAACGATAACTTCAAGGCCAAGCAATTCCCGCCGATCGTGAAGGCCGCCGAGGCATTGGCCGCCCAGACTGCAAAATCCGGCGAGGGGCTCACCGACCCTTCTGCCAAAGCGCTGACGCTGTCCATTGCCCAGCTGGCTGCGGAGCTCGCCGCGGCGGCCGCCAAATCGGACGGTGCGACCATCCAGACTAAATTGGCGGAGATCAAGGGAAAGTGCGACGCCTGCCACGGCAAGTTCCGCATCAAAAAATAGCCCCGGGCGTTATCGAAAAAGCGACCGCGGCCGGGCCGGTACCCGGCCGTTTTTTTTGCTTTTCCCATGACAAATTCCTTGCAGGGGCGAAGGCGGCTGTGGTAACTTTTTTACCTCATCGATGCGTCGGCGTCCGGTTTTGATATCTCGATTCAGCAGGCCTCAGAGGCCGCGGCAGTCCATCACGTGACCCAGGGATCCGGGCTTTATCGTCCGGAGGCATTTCCCACTCGTCCGGTGGAGGAATATCATGGGAAAGATCGTCAAACTGGCCATGAATGTCAAGCGGTGGCAGCTTTTGCTGGCCATCCCTGTCGGGCTTGTCGTTCTCACCCTCTTGTATATGGGCTCCTATGCCCTGAACCACTATGCCGAATCCACCGCCTTTTGCACCACCTGCCACATCATGAAGCCCGAAGAGATCTCCCACCAAAATTCGCCCCATGCACGCACGGATTGCGGCACCTGCCATGTGGGCCCCGGGGCCTGGCCCATGGTCAAGGTCAAGATGGAGAATGCCCGCTACGTGGTGATCTACCCGCTGGGTCTCTATCCCCGGCCCATCCCGACGCCTATCAAAAGCCTGCGTCCGGTCGAATACGTTTGCGAGCAGTGCCATTGGCCGCAGAAATTATACGAAGATCGCCTCATCGTCCGAAATGCCTATGGCGAAGACAAGGCCAACAGCCTGACCCGCACCGCTTTGGTGATGAAGACCGGAGGCGGGCAGCGGGCCGAGGGCCAGGGACGCGGCATCCACTGGCATATCGAAAATCCGGTCTGGTACATCGCAGCCGATGAGAAGCGCCAGGAGATCCCCTGGGTGAAGGCCGATTTCAACGGCGTCGTGACCGAATACCTCTCCGTCGGCTCCAAGATGACGGCGGAACAGATTGCCAAAGCCCCGAAACGGAAAATGGACTGCGTGGATTGCCACAACCGGGCGACCCACGTCTTCCGCCGGCCCGCCACGGTTCTGGACGAAGCCCTCTCCAGCGGCACGATCCCCGCCGATCTTCCGGAGATCAAACGGTTGGGCGTGGCTGCTCTGGAAAAGACCTACGCCACCGAGGAAGAGGCGGCCCAGGCCATCGCCGCCGTTGCGGACGTTTACAGGGAAAAATATCCCGACCTTTTCAAACAACGTTCCGCCGATGTGAAGAAGGCCGTTGCCGCCCTGCGGGCCATCTTCGACCGGACCCAGTTTCCGTTCATGAAGGTCGACTGGCAGACCCATGCCGACAACATCGGGCACAAGGACTTTCCCGGATGCTTCCGCTGTCATGACGGCAAGCACGTAAGCGCCGATCAGCAGTTCATCCGTCTGGAGTGCAACATCTGCCACAGCATCCCGAAGGTGGCTGCCGCCGGGAAACCGCTGACCGCCATAGAGTTCCCCGCCCTGCGGGAACCCGAATCGCATCACCGCACAGGATGGCTTGCCGAACACCGGTTCAAGTTCGATACGAGCTGCGCCGCTTGTCATAGGGTGGACAACCCCGGCGGCATCGACAACAGCAGTTTTTGCAGCAACAGCGCCTGTCACGGCGCGTCCTGGAAATTTATCGGGCTGAAGGCGCCGGAAATCAGGAAAAAGTCGCAGCCCGTCGCCGCAAGTGCTCCGGGTGTGGCCGCCTCCATTCCGCATCCCATCGGCGTCCGCACGAACTGCCAGCTCTGCCATGGCGCAGGCAAGGTACACCCGGCGCCTCAGAATCACAGTGCTTACAAGCAGGACATGTGTCCGACATGCCACAAGCCCACGCTACAGGAAGGTGCGGGGGCGGCCAAGCCCTCTGCCCCCAAGGCGGGTGCATCCGTCCCCGCCGCGGCACAGGCGCAACCCGCGAACGCCCCTCCTGCCGCGCGGGGACCGGCGACCATTCCGCACGAGATCGCCGGCCGGGAAAACTGCCTGATGTGCCACAACCCGGAGGGGAACATGAAGCCTGCCCCCAAGGACCATATCGGGCGGACCGTTGCCATGTGCCAGGCCTGCCATAAACCGGCGCCGAAAAAGGGACCCTGACCGTCTTTAATTCAGGCGACGTTTGCGGATTCGAAAAGACAATTGGGAGAGACGTATGAAGAGAGGAATCATGACGGGCTTGACGGCCATTGTGCTTCTGCTGGCATGCCAGACCGTACCCGGCTACGCCGCCGCGGCCAGGGAGAGCTGCCTGGTCTGTCACACCAACGACAAGATGATGAAGATGCTCTACAAGCCCCCCGAGCTTTCGAGCGGCGAAGCCGAGGGGTGAGCAGGGTCGCCTCCGCCGGTCAAGGCGGAAGAGATGTACAAAGGATTTCTCATCGACCCGGCGCTCCTGGAGAAGGATCCCCATTTCCGGATGGGCTGCAAGTTCTGTCATCGGGGAGACGACACGGCGCTCGGCCGGGACAAGGCCCATACGGGGCTCGTCAAACGTCCCTCCGATGACTTGAAGACCTGCGGCGCCTGCCATCGGGAAATCGCGGGGAAGTACGGCAAGTCCCTGCACTACACGACGGCGGGTCTCAAGAACGGCATCCACCCGCGTTTTTCGCCCGCCGAGGCGAAACAGTTCGACGAGAAGGTCTTCGAGGCCTCCTGTCGGAGTTGTCATGCCTCCTGCGGCGACTGCCATGTGAAGGGCCCTCCGGTCAGCGGGATCAGCATCGGCCTGATCGCCGGCCACAGGTTCGTGAAGAAGGACGAGGGAAAGACCTGCGCCTTCTGCCACGGCGGCCGTGTCTATCCTGAGTTTACGGGCGACTACGGCGGCAATCCCGATGTCCATTATGAAAAGGGGATGACCTGCCTGGATTGCCACAAAAAGGCGGAGTTTCACGGAGACGGCAAGGCCTACGGCTCCAAACAGGAGGTGAAGGACCGGCCGGCCTGCGTGAACTGCCATGACAAGCTCGGCAATGAACCCGTACTGACGACGCGGATCGCCCACCGGACCCACAAGGACAAGGTGAGCTGCTACGGCTGTCACAGTGCCGGCGAGTATCGCCAATGCGCTTCCTGCCATGAGGGTGCAGGAGCCACGGCCAAGCCGGGGTTCTTTCTGGGGGTGAACCCGCGGGACAAAAAGACCCTGACGACCTTGCGGCTCGTTCCGACCGTCCGGGACACCTTCGCCAAGTCGGGGCTCAAGATGGAGCGGTTCGATGCCCTGCCCAACTATTGGAATTCGCCGGTCCACAACATCCGCAAGCGGACCGACCGGACCCGGTCCTGCGACGTCTGCCATGTCGATCGCAGCGGTTTTTTGAAGCGAGAAAACCTCCCGCAAGGGGGCTCGAAGGCCAATGAGGGCCTGATTATGACGCCGAGAGTCATCAACAAGTAATCAAGGAGGTTGGGTATGCGGAAAAGCAAGCTCGTTCTTATGGCACTGACGCTCGTTTTCTTCCTGCCGTTCTGCGCTTCAGCGGCGGCGGCGGACCCTTTTGTCACTCCCGACTGGCTGGAGAAGAACCTCAGCGCTCCGAACACGGTCATCGTGGATATCCGGAAGATGGAAGAATATCGGGAAGGCCATGTTCCCAATGCGATCAGCATCTTTTACAATTCCTGGGCGGTGACCAAAAGCGGACTGGGCAATGAGATCCCCGCCGATGACGATCTCCGGGACCTTCTGGGCGGCGCCGGAATCGGCAAGGACACGACGGTCGTCATCGTGAACAAGGCCGATCCCTTCGTCGAGCGCGTCAACATGACGCGGGTTGCCTGGACGCTGAAGTATGCAGGCGTGCAGAACGTCGCCATTCTGAACGGCGGCTACGACGCTTGGGTTGCCGCGAAGAAGGAAATTTCCAAGACCGTCAGCCGGGGAAACAAGGTGGCCTATGACGGTCAGTTCAACAAGGGTCTCCTGGTCGACAAAGCCCAGGTCCTGGCCGGCCTCGGCAAGGCGAAGATCGTCGATACCCGTGAACTGCCCTTCTATGCCGGGGAGAAAAAACTCGATTTCGTGGCCAAGCCCGGTCACATCAAAGGAGCGGTCCATCTGCCCACTTTCCAGATCTTCAAGGACATCTCCTTCAAGTCCAAGGATGAACTGGCGGCGATGGCGCTGCCCGTGGTCGGCGAAAAGCGGGATGCCGAGATCATCGTCTACTGCGACTCGGGACGCGTCGCTTCGGCCTGGTGGTACATCCTGAGCCAGGTCCTGGGCTACACCCATGTCAAGAACTACGACGGCTCGGCCCAGGATTGGACCAAGGATCCGGCAGGACCTGTCGAACCCTGATCTGATGCCGGGGCTTCCCCTTCCTTTGCGCCGGGGAGGCCCCGGAGTTTCCGCGCTGTCCGGCAGCGACCGGGCAGGTTGAGGTAAATGGTTTGTTAAAAGGATCGATCATGAGATCATTGCGCACCGTGACCGGTTGTCTGCTGGCAGGGTTTTTTCTGGCCGCTTTCCTGCCTTCCCTCGGCGGCGCCGTTGCCCACCAGGATGTCTGGTTGAAAAACGAACTGGGCGACCGGATCACGCCCCAGGAGAACCGCGCCGATCCCTACAGCCCCAAGAAGACTTGCGGCGCCTGCCACGGCTATGCCACGATCACCCGGGGGTACCATTTCCAGCAGGGGTTCGACGCGATGAGCGACCGCTACGACGCCAAGCGTCCCTGGGTCCTCTCGCCGGGCCGGTATGGCAATTGGCTTCCCTATTGCGGGGCCGCCGGCCAACTTGCCGCCAAGAAAAATGCGGATCGCCTGCGGATGGACCTGTCGGCTTACGACTGGATCGGCGGCGGCAAACTCAACGCGGCCCAGAAGATCAAATCGCCGGCCTGCGGCTGGTGCCATCCCGGCGGAGGGCCCATGGAGTATGGTCGGAACGCCGCGGGGCGGGCCGACCTTTCCCTGACCCTGGCCCAGGCCGAGCAGGGGAAAGCCGATCCCCGAGACGGCGATTTCAGTTCCCGCTTCACGCCCGATAGCCGCAGCCATTTTAGGGAAAGCGGGGTGGTCGAGGCGGACTGCCTGATCTGTCATCTGCCCGGTTACCGGATGGAGGCGCGCAACGAGCAGCTCACCTTCCGGAACTACCGCTGGGCGGCCACGGCCGGAGCGGGAATCGGATCGGTCGAGGGGGCCGTCTTTGCCTTTGCCGACCCCAAGGCCGGTCCCGATGACCCGCGTTTTCTGGAAGGCCGCTGGAATCTGGCGAAGCGGCCGGCCGTGACCTACCGTTGGTCCGACCGGACCCTCTTTGCCGCCGACGGGCGTCTGAAGGGAACGCTGGTCAACAAAGCGGTCGGGGCGAAGAACTGTCTCCAATGCCACGGTCCGGTGGAGGCGCGAAATACGGGAACGCTTCACACCGCTTCCCACGACACCCACGTCCGGGCGGGACTCACCTGCACCGATTGCCATCCCCTGGTAGGAAGGACGCCGGGGGGACGGCTGGAACACCAGATCGCCAAGGGGGCCTATCCGCAGGCGAACGTCCGGGACGACCTCGACGGGGTCGAGCTCAAGACCTGCATCGGCTGCCACAAGGAGGGGCGTTACCGGGCCACCCGTCCCGGGATGCCGAAGGCGGCGCGGGACCCGGAAAAGGCTCATGCCGAAAAGTTCCCCCAGGTCCTCTTCCATACGGGCATCATCACCTGTAGCGGTTGCCATGTAACGGCCCAGCCGGCCCGCGGCATGGCTCTTCTGGATTTGAGCACCGGGACCGAGCGGGGGTACACGGCGGAAGACTATCGGACGGTCCTTTGGCCCGATGATTACGCCACCCCGGTTTCGGCGCCCTGGCCGCCCTGGATGACCCGCGCCCCCGGCGGGGCGGGGTATGGGGAGGCCTATCTTCCCCATGTGCCGAAGCGGCTCCAGTGGTTCGGCGAAAAGACGGCGGGCGGGATTCGGCCGATCCCTCTTCACCAGGTGCAGAAGGCCTTTCGGACGCTGAAGCAGCCGTCGACGGTGCCGGCGCTCCGGACGGACGGGACCAAGCTCTCGGTGCCCGCGATCCTCTCCGACGAGGAGATTGTCGCTATGCTTGCGGCCCTTGCCAAGGCAGGGTTCAGAGACGCGGTCTTTCTTTCCGACCGGATCTATGAGCGGAGCGGCGGGCGGCTCGTTGCCGGCAGCAAGGCGCTGCCGGCCGATTCCTATCCCATCGCCCACGGGGTCGTTCCGCTCGTAGGCAAAAAGCCTTACGGGACCAAGGGAAAACCGGGCGGCTGCTTCGAATGTCACAACCCGGCGGCGCCTTTCTTCGGCAAAACGCAGATCATGAACCTCCGGGAATTTCTGAAGGCCTATCCGGACCTCAAGGCGCCGCAGGCGCTTCCCCAGATGAACGGCTGGGGGATGACCCGCGTCCCGTCGATGACGCAATAGCCGGCGGCCGGTGGATGGCGTGCAAGAGTTTGAAAAACGGGGTGAAAAAGATGATCGGAAGACAAGTGCGGTGGTGGCGGCTTTTATTGGCGGCAAGCCTGCTGACCGGGGGCTCGCTACAGGCAGCGGAAAAGCGTCCGGAGGTCCTGAATCCGGCGCAGCTCAAGCAGATGCTCGACCGGAAAGAAGACTTCGCCCTGGTCGATGTGATGAGCCGCCTGGAATGCATGGATCACCGCATTCCCGGTTCGCTCTGCGTGGCCGATGAGGAATTCGCTTCCCAGGCTCCCCGCCTTTTCCCGGACAAGAACCGCCTGATCGTCCTGTACTGCGAGAGCGACCGCTGCTACCGGAGCCGGGAAACGGCATCCCAGGCGATTGCGCAAGGATATCGGCGGGTCGCGGTCCTCACGGGCGGGATGCCCGCCTGGAAAGAGGCGGGCTATGAAATGGAGTCCCTGGTGCGGATTCCGCGGGTCCCCGTGGAGTCGGTCAAGCCGGACCGCCTTGCGCAGTGGATGAAGGAAAAGCGGGACCTGCTGATCCTCGACGTCCGGCGTGAGGACCGGTTCCGGGAGGGACATCTTCCCGGGGCGATCAACATCCCCCTCTACCGCCTCGAAGAACGATATCGGGAGCTTCCCCTGAACCGGCCGATCCTGGTCGTGGACGATCGGGGGTTGCGGTCCTTCCTGGCCTCTTCCTATCTGATCCGCAAGGGGATCGCCGATGTAAAACGGCTCTTCGGCGGGATGGAGCGGTGGCAGGCCTACAGCGCAAAGGGAAAGGGTAAGCAATGAAGAGGCACGGCAGGGGCATTCCCCTTTGGATCTTTCCGGCAATGGCACTCGGGTTTTCTCTCCTGCTGGCCTGTCCGGCGGCGGCCGCTCCGGCTCCGGCCCCGGCATCGGGCCGAAGTTGCCAGAGCTGTCACGACGACGAAGCTTTCCGGTCCCGCTTTGCCGGGTCCGTTCACGGCAAGAACAGCTGCACGAGCTGTCATACCGACATCGGCGATCTACAGACGCACATGACCGGGAAACAGAAGCCCGCCCCCGTGAACTGCGGCAGTTGCCACCAGGAGGTCGCCCGGGATTTCCAGAAGAACTTTCATTACCTTCAGGAGGATTTCCGCTGCACCGACTGTCACCGCGGGATCCACGCCCTCGAGAAGGCCGATGAGAACTTCAAGCTTGCCGTGATCCTGAAGTGCACCGAATGTCACGCCAACGACGAGTACGTGGCCTCCGGCCACAGCGAGGCGGTCCTCCGGGGGTATCAGGATTCGGCGGCCTGCTCCGACTGCCACGGCCTCCACGATACCCGGGTCTACCATACCTCGCTGGAGGCCTATCCCGGTGAGGCCCGGGAGTTCTACACCGACAAATGCCGGGCCTGCCATGAAGATCCCAAGGTGATGGGTCGGTCGGGCATCCCGACCGACATCGTCAAACGCTACGAGGCGACCTACCACGGCAAGGTGCAGGACATCGGCTATCCGACGCGGGTGGCCGGTTGCGCCGATTGCCACACGTCGCACAACATCCTGCCGCCGACGGACGTCCGTTCGAGCATCCATCCGGCGAACCTGGTGACCAACTGCGGCCGCTGCCATCAGGGCTTCAACCCCCGCTTCGTCCTGTACAAGGCCCATCCCAACTACCACGACCGGAAGAACTACCCGACCCTCTTTTGGACCTTCGTCTTCATGTCCCTGCTCCTGATCGGGACGTTCCTGTTCTTCTGGGTCCACACGCTCCTCTGGTGGCGCAAGGTCTATTGGGAAAAGGACAAGCGGGAACGGCTGGGCGGTTCGGCGGAGATGCTGCCGCCCGGAAGCGAGGGGCTCGTCCCGGTGGAGCGCTTCTCGCTGCGGGAGAGAATCGTCCATATCCTGCTCATCCTCTCGTTTATGATGCTCGTCATGACGGGCTTTCCGCTCAAATACCACGAGGCCCCCTGGGCCAAGACGCTGATCGGCCTCTGGGGCGGCGCCGCCGGGGCGGGGCTCTTCCATCGCATCGCCGCGGGGCTGCTCACGGCCCTGTTCCTCTACGTCCTGGTCCTTTCCCTCCAGTTCCTCTTCCCCAAGGGGCAGCGGACGAAGGGCTTCTGGGGGCGGCTCTTCGGACCCGACTCCCTCTGCCCGAACCTCAAAGACCTCCGGGACGTCATCGGGATGTTCCGCTGGTTCTTCGACAAGGGCGAGATGCCGAAGTTCGAGCGCTGGACCTACTGGGAAAAGTTCGACTTCATGGCCGTCTTCTGGGGGATGTTCGCCATCGGCGGATCGGGTCTGCTCCTCTGGATCCCCGAATGGTCTTCCTGGGTCGTTCCGGGCTGGATTCTCAACGTGGCGACGCTGATCCATTCCGAGGAGGCGCTCTTGGCGGCGTTGTTCATCTTTACGGTTCATTTTTTCAACACCCACTTCATTCCGACGAAGTTCCCCCTGGACACGCTCATCTTCACGGGGCGCTATCGGCTGGAGGAGATGAAGGAGCAAAAACCGCTGCATTACGAGCGTCTCCGGGCGGAAGGGAAGCTGGAGCCGCTCAAGCGGAAGCACCCGACGATCCCGCTCAAGATCGTTTCCGGGATCTTCGGTCTGGCGAGCCTCCTGTTGGGCCTGACCCTCACGATCCTCATTCTCTGGGCGATGTTCCTGGAGTAGTGGGATTTTCCCGCGGCGGCCGGTTGCTTCCCCGGGGAAATGTGTTAAAATGGTTTTTCCGATCAGCGGTCTTCACGCCCTGAAGACCGTTTTTTATGGCTTCGGCGGGGAGGCGGTCTTCCTGCCGGGACAAGGCGCCGCGAGCGCCCATAGACGGAAAGGAGCTCTATGACGGTCAAACAAAACGGTTTCCAGGCCTTCTTCACCTCGCTGAAACTGGCGATGGTCCTATTGGGGCTGATCGCCCTGGGTTCCACCCTGGGCACCCTCATCCCCCAGGGGGAGGCGGCCGAGCCCTTCGCCGCCAAGCTTCCCCCGGCCCTGCTTGCGGTCTTCCAGGCGCTCCAGCTCTTCAATGTCTTTCATTCCGCCTGGTTCATCCTGCTGCTCCTGCTTTTGGCCGTCAACCTCATCGTCTGTTCACTCGACCGCTTTCCCGCGGCCTGGCGGCAGGTGTGCGGCGGCGTCACCCCGGAGCGGCCGGACCTCTTTGCGGAGCCGTCGGAGGAAAGAACGGCGAAGCTTCCCCAGCCGCCTGAAACCGCGGCGGAGGCGCTTGCGGCGCTCCTCAAGGAGCGCTGCGGCAAAGTCTACCGGGGCGAGCAGCAGGGCAAGATCTACCTTGCCGGCCAGCGGGGGGCCTTCTCGCGCCTCGGCGTCTATGCGGTCCATCTGGGGGTGCTGCTCATGCTGGCCGGGGGCATCGTCGGCGCCGTCTTCGGCGTGAAGGGGTATGTGGAGATCGCCGAAGGGGAGACCTCCAGCACGCTCCAGCTTCCGGGAGGAAAGCCGGCCCGGCAGCTCGATTTCGCGATCCGCTGCGATCGCTTCACCGTGGAATTCTACGAAACCGGCGCCCCGAAGCTCTTCCGTTCCGATCTGACCTTTCTGAAGAACGGGCAGAGTCAGCTCCAGGGGGCCCTTTTGGTCAACCACCCGCTCGCCTATGGCGGCCTGCGCTTCTACCAGGCGAGCTACGGCGTCCTGCCCGGCGGCAAGCTAAAGCTCGGCTGGGTGAAGGAGGGAAAGCCCGGGGAGGGCCGCGAGGTCGCCCCCGGCGACCGCTTCCCCCTGCCGGGCGCCGCCGCCGAGGTTTCGGTCCTGCGCGTCGAGGGCGACCTGATGCACATGGGGCCGGCGGCGAAACTCTCCGTCGTCGCCTCGGGCAAGGAGGTCCAGTTCTGGGTCTTTGCGAACATCGACCAGATCAAGGCGGCCAATCCGGGGGTCCTGGAGCAGATGCCGGTCATGAACCCCGGCCTCTTTTCCCCCTACGTCTTTTCTCTCAAGAAGGCCGGAGAACGCTACTATACGGTCCTCCAGGCGACCGACGATCCGGGCGCGCCTTTGGTAGCGGCAGGCGCCCTGGTCCTGACCCTGGGGCTGATCGTCGTCTTTTTCCTCTCCCATCGCCGCCTCTGGATTCGTCTGGAGCCACGGTCGAAGGGGGGGAGCCGGATCGGCGTCGCCGGATCGAGCAACCGGGACCCCGTGGGATTGGACAATGAAATCAAAAATTTGCTGGCAAAGATCCGGATCGGGGAGGGTAAGGTATGAACGACACGACACTGATCGGCGGGGTGACCTTCGTCTACCTCCTGGCTTTTCTCTTTTACCTGCTCCGGATGGTTCTGGGACGGGAGCCCCTGGGGGTGATCGCCTCCTGGACGGCCCGGATCGGCTTTGCGATGCAGAGCGCCGCGCTCCTGCTGCGCTGGAAGAACTCCTACGACCTGGGGATCGGCCATGTGCCGCTGGCCAATTTCTATGAATCGCTGGTTTTTTTCGCCTGGGCGATCCTGCTGCTCTACCTGGTCACGGAATGGAAAACGCGCAACCGCAGCCTGGGGACCTTCGTCTTGCCCGTCGCCTTTCTGGCGCTGGGCTATGCATCCATCGCCCCGGGGGTCAGCGACCATATCCAGCCCCTGGTGCCCGCTTTGCAGAGCAACTGGCTGACGATCCACGTCCTCACCTGCTTTTTGGGCTACGCCGCCTTTGCCTGCGCTTTCGGTCTGGGGATCATGTTCCTGGTCAAGGAAAAAACCGGGGCGGCCAAGGAGGGTCTTTTCCGGCGGCTGATCCCGGCGACCGAGGTGCTGGAGGAACTGATCTATCAGGCGGTCTGTCTGGGGTTCATCCTGCTCACCCTGGGGATCATGACCGGCTCCGTCTGGGCCCATTACGCCTGGGGTTCCTACTGGAGCTGGGATCCCAAGGAGACCTGGTCGCTGATTACCTGGATCGTCTACGCCGTCATGCTCCACGCCCGTTCCGTTCGCGGCTGGCGGGGGAAGCGGCTGGCGTGGCTGGCGCTGGTCGGTTTTGCCTCCGTGCTGTTCACCTATCTGGGGGTGAACTACCTGGACAGCCTCCACAGCTACTTCTAGCAACGTCCGCTGGTCAAGATCCATAGCGGCCTGCTCCCCGGGAGCGTCTGTTTCAGGCGCTCGGGGGAGCAGGCTTTTTTATGCCGGTTTGGAAAGGGGTTCAGGTGGCCAGGAGCGCCGCCAGCTCGGGAGTGAACCGGTGCGCCTTGTCGGAGGGAAGAACGGCCGCCACGGCTGCCGGGGCCAAGGCCTCCAGCTTTGCGAGGGCGACCAGCTGCTGATCGGCGAGGACCATGAAGGGGGCGCGATCCAGCTCCTGCCCCTTTTCGAACCGCCAGCGGAAGAGGCGGCGGAGGCGGTCCTTCTGTTCGGCCGTCAGCTGCGCGTATCCGGGCGCTCTCCTGTGGGCCAGCCGGTCGAGGGTCTTTTCCTTCCAGACCACCTCGGTCATCCCCCCAAAGAGCCGCTCGGCCTCTGCCAGTTTTCCTTTTTCGCGCAGCTCCCCGTCGAGCCGGCGGTAGAGGGCGAAAAGATGCGCCGTGTCCAGGGCGGCGTAGTCGAGCTGCTCTTCCGAAAGGGGACGCAGATCCCACCGGGAGCGCTGCATCTTCTTCACCAGGAACACCCCGAGGTAACTCTCCAAGAGCGTCGCCAGGGAAAGATGGCGGCAGCCCAAAAGCGAGGCGGCGCGGTGGGTGTCGAAGATGTTCCGAAAGGAAAAGTCGTAGTCGCGCTTCAGAATGCGGATGTCGTTGTCGCCGGCATGGAAGATCTTCAGGATCTCAGGGTCCTTCAGCACATCGCCGAGAAAGGCCAGGTCGAGGCCGGCCAGGGGGTCGATGAGCCAGGTATGCTCCGCGGTCTGAACCTGGATCAGGCAGAGCTTGTCGCGGAAGCAGCGGAAAGAATCATACTCCGTATCGAGGGCGATCAGCGCCTCGCTGCGGATGGCCTTTTCGGCCTCGGCCAGCGGCGCCGGCGTATCGACGAGGGTCCAGTGGTGTTTCATGTCCTTATCATGACCTCTTTTCTTGTTGCAAAGGCTTCATATACCGCTGAATATTTCTTGACAAGAGAAAAAATGTGATTTATTGACCAATTCAATTAGGGGGGGATCCCCGGGTTCCTAAATTCTGAATGGAGGTGCACATATGAAGAAGGTACTGGCTGTCATTTTTTCTCTGCTTTTCTTCGCGGCATTATCTTTTGCGGTGGTAGGATGCAAGAAGGCAGAAGAGCAGAAACCGGCAGAGGCCCCTGCGGCCGCGCCCGCGCCTGCTCCGGCAGAGGCCCCCGCGGCCGCGCCGGCAGCGCCGGCAGCGCCGGAAGCACCGGCTGCCAAGTAGTCGGCAATCTTTAAGCATTACCGGAAGTGACCGGCCGAACGGATCTCGATCCGCTCGGCCGGTTTTTTTGTGGCTATTTGATCAGCCGGCGGCGCATTTTGCCGATGGCGATCGGCAGGGTGGCGGCCGCAAAGAGGGTCAGATAGGCGATCCCGACCAGGAGCGAGGCGTCGAGGTGGCCGGTCGTGAAGGCCCGGGCGAGATTGACGAGGTGGGTGAGCGGCAAGAGCAGGGCCGTCCACTTTGCCCAGAGGGGGAGATTCTCGACGGGAAAGAAGGTGCCGCCGAAGAGAAACATGGGCGTGATGAAGAGGAATACCGGCAGGTTGAACAGGTCGATGCTGGGCACCAGGAGAT